>JAEUSS010000340.1 GCA_016788685.1 Prolixibacteraceae bacterium
GGACTGGCGCAACTGATCGGCTACCCAGGAGGCTGCAGCCAGGTAACCGGGCGAACCGGAGAGCCGGCCTTTGTACTTTTCAGAACTCAGCTCGGCCGCATAATTGAGCAGATCGTGGCTCGAAACGGAATGAAACGCGGAGAGATCAATTTTATCTTTGTCTTGCGGGTATGCGTTTAAAATCGTCAGGAAGAAAACAACCAGGAGCAGATATTTTGAATTCATCATCGATATTTAATTGAAATCGTAAAAATAGCAAAAAGGCTCAGGCAACAGGTACTTTTTTCAGTTTCTGAATTTTAGCGGCAACCGATCCGCGTTCGGTAATGCGAATGATCAGCAGCGCAATGGTGGCCACTAAGCCGGGTTTTGTGATGACCCTGGCCACCGCGGTTACTTTTCGGTCTCTTATTTCCAGAGCCTGTTTTTGTTCCTCTTCAGGTATTGCCGAAAATTCTCCGGCAAATTTCCATGCGCCGTCGCGGGCCAGTTTCATGCTGAAATCGACCAGGTAGTCGTCAACCTTCCCTGTCCATTTCAGAATATATTTTAAGGCTGGCCAAACAGCCGATAGGTTTCCCTGAACTTCGTGTACCAGCGATGACAGGATCGCGTTGATTTTATTGAAATCATTTTCCAGACCGGCGAGGTTTTTGCCACGCGAAATTTCGGCAGCTACAATTCCCAGATCGAAGTTAATGTGGGCATTCATGCCCATGAGCAGATGCTGCAGAACAATGGGGCGATACTGACCGGAAAGTTCGAAAGCACGTTGCCAGGATTCGCGGATTGGTTCATTTTTTCGGAATGAATAGTAAGCGGACAGATAGTATTTGGCAAAAATGACATCAAACAGTTCCATGCGCGGGCCATCGTCAAAATGGCCCCTGGCAATTTCGTCCCTGACCTTAATTGTTACTTTCAGGTAGAGCGTTGCAAAGTAACCCAGCGGGTCGTTGTTCTGCACCGATTCGCTGATGATTTTTTCCAGAAGATCGATGACCTCGTCAATGGTCTGTATTTGCTGCAGGTTCATGGCTGATTGCTGCTATTCGTTCAGGAACCTGATCAACGGTTTGATAAATTGTCCGAAGGCTTCGATGTGCGGCAGGTGCCCGATGTTTTCGAGTTCGACCAGTTGTGAGTCGGGTATTGCCTGATGAGCCTTTTTGCCAAGTTCGCTGTACAGCCCCATTGTTTTCTGAACTTCAGGTGGGGCAAGAGCTTTCCCCAGGGCGGTTCGGTCGCGTGTGCCGATAATCAGCAATGTTGGACATTTTAGCCTCGGGAATTCCTGCACAACCGGTTGGGTGATAATCATGTCAAAAGTCAGCGCAGCATTCCGGGCGATCAGCGGGTAGTCTTTGCTGAGCGTCCACCCGGCCAGCAGATTGAGCCACCTGTCGTATTCAGGTTTCCATTTATTATCGTAGTAAAAAACAAGCTGGTATTGCTTGATTTTTTCGTAATTCTGAGCCAGTTCATTTTTATACCACCAATCTACCGGTTGATACGGAACCATTTGTTTGTAATCTTCGAGACCGATGGGGTTCTCCAGAATGAGCTTTTCGGTGATTTCAGGAAACATTAAGGCAAAACGGGTGGCCAGCATGCCTCCCATCGAATGTCCCAATACTGCTGTTTTTTTGATGTTTAAACTGTCGAGCAGAGTTTTTGTGTTCAGTGCCAGCTGCTGAAAACTGTACTGGAAATGTGGCGGTTTGGTTGATTTTCCGAAGCCGATCTGGTCGGGAACAATCACCCTGAACCCGCTTTTTACCAGTTCTCGGATGGTGGTTTCCCAATACGCTCCGTTGAAATTTTTGCCGTGGAGCAGTACCACGCATTTGTTGTTTGGTTTTGAGGAGCGAATGTCCATGTAAGCCATTTTCAGGTCTTGTTCCTGAACGTGCAGGCTCAGGAAATGCACCTCGAACGGATAGCTGACCGAACTCAGGGTGATGTCCAGATCTTGTAACTTGCTGTTTTGTGCGCTGATCAACAGGGGTAGAATAAGCAGAGTCAGGAATAATATTTTTGTATTCATCGCTGTACTTTCTGATTCAAAACGCCCGAACGGAAGAAAAGTTGAGTGAATCGGGAAATACGCTTTCTCGCCTGTTATTGCCTGAAAACAAGCAGCCCTGCCTGAAAGCGATTCAGGCAGGGCTGCTTTGACCGGGGAACAATTAAAGTTCGCGGATTTTGATGTTGCGGAACCATACCGGATACCCGTGATCCTGAAGGCCGATATAACCTTCTTTCGAGATGCCTTCGGTAAATCCGGGGAAGTTTTTGAATTTGCTTTTGGCAATCAGGGCGTCCCATTCCGGAGTCCACAGGGTGTATGATACTACTTTTACACCATTTTGGGTGTGGGTAACCTGGCCGTCTTTTACCCGAACAACGATGGTATTCCACTCGCCGGTTGGTTTAACCGTTTTCGGGTCGGCAGGAAGCATGTCGTACAATGAACCGGCAAGGTGGCTGTCAATTTTATTGTCGGATGCATCCACATTGTCGAGGACCTGAATTTCCGGGGCTGCATAATAGATGGGTTTACCCGGAACTTCGCGTACGTTGAAGAAAATGCCGGAGTTTGCCATTTTACTGGCTTTCCAGTCGATCGAGAGTTCAAAATTTTTGAATTTTTTTCCGGGGAAAAGGATATCGCCGCCGGCACCTTGTCCGGGTTTTTTCCCTTCGCCAATCAATACTTTCATGGCATTGTCCTCAATGGTCCAGTTGGCGGGCATCGCTGTGCCGTTGCATTGCCTCCATCCGTCGAAATTTTTGCCGTTAAACAGCAAGGTCCAGCCTTCTTTTTTCTCTTTCTTCGACAGTTTGTTGACTGACTGTGAAAAAACCGGAAGTGCGACCAACAGCGCCAGGACCAATGATGCAGTTACAAAAATGTTTCTTTTCATGATTTGATTTTGTTAATATCCCGGGAAGGGATTTGTGATTTATTAGAGTTTAGTAATACAGTGATCAAAAATAAAAAAATGTAGATTTTGTTTGTTACGATATTTCAGATAAATTCCCTGCCATCCGTAAGTTTTTATTTCAAGTTTCAATCCGGTTCTTTTTCATCGCATTTTTAAACCAGTCAAGGTCTTTTTTTAGATAATTGTAAATCTTTATGCGATCCATGGTAATTGTTTTTTTGCCGGTTTCGGCACCGCCCAAATCATATTCATAATGAATACTGATCGGTGCTTCCGCATTCAGGCTGGCATATTCGGTAAGAAATTCATCAAAACTGACCATGCCTTCGCCGAGGGGAACATTCTGGTGTCGCCAATGTCCCTTGGCATTCCGGCCCCACACAAAATCTTTGATGTCGACGGTTCGGATCCAGGGAGCGATGCGTTTCATCCCCAGTATCCAGGAATATCCGCCTTCGGTTACGGCATGCCGGATATCGTATTGTACCCCCAGAAAACGCGGGTCAACATCTTTCAGCAAATCGTACAAATCCCAAACCGGTGCGCCAACATGTATGCCTGAATGATTTTGGTACCCGCCGTGAATGCCCAGTCTCTCATTTAGTTTCGCCAGTTTTTCAAACGTTCGCCGGTGATCATCGAGGTTTTGCTGAATGGATTTTGAAGGCTCATACCCGAGCCAGCCCATCCGGTAATAGTTTATTCCCGAATCGGCCATTGCCTGAAGTGTTGCAACTGAATCCGGATTGTCGGGATCAGTGATTGCGGTAACAATCATCGGGATCTCAACGCCGTATTTCCGAAGTGTTTTTACGGCCTGTGGTAATTCTGTTTTTACGTTTGAAGGGTCAATCTGCCCGCCAGCTCTCACCGGAATATCAGCGCCGTCAAAGCCCAGTTGGGCAAGAACTTCGCCCATTTCATCCATCGTTAGGAATTGCAGGCATTTGGTGAAAACACAAAGCGGCCTTTTTACTGTTTTGCCGTTTGCTTCAGAGGTGCCCCACGTGCTTCCGGACAGGCTTAATCCGGCAACCGAAAGTCCGGTGGTTTGAATAAATCTGCGTCGTTTCATTATAGTTTAGCTGAGGTTATTTCAATCCATTCGCCGTGGATGCGAATTTTTACTTTTTCAGGTTTAGCCGAACGAACCCGATACCAGGTTACTTTTCCGTCTTTCCACTTGCAGTCGACCGAGAAGCCACCACGGGCGCGAAGTCCGGAAAACGATCCGGAGGCAGCCCAACTTTTAGGGATGGCGGGTAACAACTCAATACCACCGGCATGGCTTTGAATCAGCATTTCGGCCATGGCGGCCGGTATCCCGAAGTTTCCGTCCATCTGAAACGGCGGATGATTGCAAAAAAGATTGGGCAAGGTGTTGTAGGTAAGTAAGCCGCGGATCATAACACCTGAACGTTCGCCTTCGCCCAGTCGGGCCCACAGCGCGCACCGCCAGGGCCATGTCCACGAGCGGCGGCTGTCGCCAACGGTTGATTCAACGGTAAACGGAGAATTTTCGTTCTTTCCGTAATTTCCGGAGCGGCTGCGTAACGATAGAATGGCGGCTTCAGCCAGTTCCGGAGTGTTGGTCGTGCTGATTTGCCGGCCCGGATAAACGCCAAAAAGGTGCGAAGTGTGCCGGTGCTGGTCGTTTGGGTCGTCACGGTCTTCCTGCCATTCCTGAAGTTGTCCCCATTTCCCGATTTTATTGGGAGCCAGTCGCGCCTGCATTCCTGCTACTTTTTTCTGGTAATCAGGATCTGTATTCAGTGCTTGCGCTGCTTCCAGGAAGTTCTGAAAAAGATCCCAAATCAGTTGCTGGTCGTGCATAATGCCATCTTCACGCGGGCCGTGTTCGGGCGACCAGCCCATCGGAACCATCAACGTCCCGTCGGGCATCTCTTTTAGTCGGTCTTCCCAAAATTCGCAGATTTCCTTGATAACCGGGTAGGCTGTTTGCCGCAGATAATTGTTGTCTTTTGTAAACGCCCAATGTTCGTAGACATGCTGGGCGTACCAGGCACTGGCCGGAATATTCCATTCCCAGCCGTTTCCTCCAAAAATGTTTTGGCTGGTACGGGCCGTCCATCCGCGGGTGTTGCTGCCAAAAGCTTTGCGGGTAGCTATGCGGCAAGGCTCTTGCTGCGCCACAATGTAATCGATGAGCGGGAGGTGACATTCCGAAAGGTTAGTTGATTCGGCAGCCCAATAGTTCATCTGTACATTGATGTTGTTGTGGTAATCGCTTGCCCATGCCGGATTGTTACTGTTGTTCCACAATCCTTGTAAATTGGCAGGTAAACCTCCGGGGCGCGAACTGCTCACCAGCAAATAGCGGCCATACTGAAACATCAGTTCTTCCAGATCCGGATAAGTTCCGCCTCCGGCATATATTTTCAGTCGTTCATCAGTCGGTATCAAAAGGGTGGGAGAG
>JAEUSS010000345.1 GCA_016788685.1 Prolixibacteraceae bacterium
ACTTTGCAGGCTGTGCCGTGGTCATTTCGCACGATCGCTGGTTCCTCGACCGCATTGCCACACACATTCTGGCATTTGAGGGCGATTCGAAAGTGGTGTTCTTCGAAGGTGGATTTACCGACTACGAAGAAAACCGCAAAAAACGGATGGGTGATGTTGGCCCGCAACGAGTGAAATACAAAAAACTGGTGAAAGATTAGTTTCTGTCTGAAGTCAGAAGATCGCAGTTTTATTCATCGGGTGACTTTAAGTCACCCGATGAATAAACAATTCAAATACAAAGTCCGGGGTGGTAGTCACTTCGGACTTTATTATTTTAAGTTCAAGAGTTGTGATTTGCTTTGAATGTCGTAATTTCGGTGAAAAATCGAAAAATATGAACCAGATTATTGATGATCGCGACGAACGGATGTGGGGCATGTTGTGCCACCTGTCTGCTCTTGCTGGCTTTGTTATTCCTTTCGGAAACCTGATTGGGCCGCTCATTGTTTATTCGATGAAGAAAGATGAATATGCGTTTGTTGCCGACCAGGGAAAAGAATCGCTGAATTTCCAGATTTCGGTGTTAGTCTATTTGATAATTAGCGGAATTGCCGTTTTGTTTGTTATCGGTATTTTTTTCCTGATGGTGATCGGTCTGTTTACGCTGATTTTAACGGTTGTCGCCTCGGTTCGTGCGAATGACGGCGAGTTTTACCGTTATCCGCTTTGCATCCGGTTTATTAAATAGCCCCGGAATTACAGGCCTGCCGCAATAATGTTGCCCCGATCCGGAGTAATGAAAATCTGTTGCTGCAAAAGTATCTGTATGGGGGAAATCGAAGAGAAAAACAGAAATTTTAGTTCGGTGAAAACGTTTGCCGGTTAAACGAATAATTTAAAAGTTTTGGAGTGAAAATAGTTTCTGAAAAATTACTGAATGAGTTGAGCCTGAAGGCTGCTAACTCACCGCGAGGGCGGATGAACCACAATTTTCATGATGAGTTGAGCGATCCGATCAACCGGATGCTGAATGCCTTGGAACCGGGAACTTACCTTCAGCCCCATAAACACGAAAATCCGGACAAACGCGAAGTCTTCGTGTTAATCCGGGGAAAATTTGTGGTCGTTTTTTTCGATAACTCGGGCCATCCGACCGAATTTATTCCGCTCGACCGCGAATCCGGGAATTATGCGGTTGAAATTCCGGTTGGCGCCTGGCATACCGTTATGGCACTTGAGTCGGGCTCAGTGGTTTACGAGGTGAAAGACGGGCCGTACCAACCTCTTTCGGATAAAAACTTTGCCAGCTGGGCGCCCAAGGAGGGAGATCCGGATTGTGCGGAATACCTGGCCGGTTTAATGGAGCAGATGATGAAGACTCATCCTTTAAACGGCTGACAGATCATAAAAACAGCTCCGGAGAAGTGTTGCTGCACTCCGGAGCTGTTTTGCACCATGCGGAAGCATCGGTTTACCGCACGGAAGGTGTTCTTCTCCGGGCGGATGGTTGTCTCCATCTCACGGCAGATCCTTTAACTCACACGGCAGATGCTTTGCACGACACGGAAGGTCTTTTACATCGCACGGAATATGTTTTACAACACATAGAAGGTCTTTGAACAGGCTGAAAAACAGCTGCCGTGCAGGGAAACATCAAACGGATTAAAGAGGTCATAGAACTCAACAAACGCTGTGTCGTACTCCGTGTAACTCTGTGGTAAAAATGACCGAACCACAGCGTCACTCCGATTAATGCATGGAGTTATTACAATTTCAATTACCCAATATTTCGATGTGAACGCTTTTTGGCTAACTTTGCGCACATTCAGAAATTAATCAACCAAATGGCACAGAAACCTTCAATCCCAAAGGGAACCCGCGATTTTTCACCGGCTGAAATGACCAACCGGAACTACATTTTTGATTCGATCAAAAGTATTTTCAGATTGTACGGATTTCAGCCCATCGAAACTCCGGCGATGGAAAACCTCTCGACATTGATGGGAAAATACGGAGAAGAAGGGGATAAGCTGTTGTTTAAAATCCTGAATTCAGGCGACTTTGCCGCCAATCTTTCCGATCAGGAGTTGCTGGAGAAAAACAGCATCCGCCTGACTAACCGTATTTCTGAAAAAGGTTTGCGCTACGACCTGACGGTGCCGTTTGCCCGATTTGTGGTTCAATACCGGAATGACATTTCATTCCCTTTCAAGCGTTACCAGATTCAGCCCGTTTGGCGCGCCGATCGTCCGCAGAAAGGCCGTTACCGCGAGTTTTACCAGTGCGATGTGGATATTGTGGGCAGCGACTCGTTGCTCAACGAAATGGAACTGGTGCAGATTGTCGATCAGGTTTTTACGAAACTGAGAATTAATACCGTTGTCAAGATCAATAACCGGAAAATTCTGGCCGGAATTGCCGAAGTAATTGGCGAAAAAGACCGGATTGTCGACATTACGGTTGCCATCGACAAGCTCGACAAAATCGGCCTGGAAAAAGTGAACGAAGAGTTGCTGGAAAAAGGCATTCCGCAGTCAGCCGTTGAAAAACTTCAGCCGATTCTGCATTTGTCGGGAACCGTTTCCGAAAAGTTGTCGCAACTCGAATCTGCCATTGGCCAATCGGAAACCGGAGCCAAAGGGATTGCCGAAGTACGTACTTTATTTGCATACCTGGATACTCTGGAATTAGCTACTGAAGTGGAACTGGATCTGACACTGGCTCGTGGCCTGAACTATTACACCGGAGCTATTTTCGAAGTAAAAGCCAAGGATGTGCCCATGGGCAGCATTTGCGGCGGCGGTCGCTACGACGACCTGACCGGAATCTTCGGAATGCCCAATGTTTCGGGCGTGGGCATCTCGTTTGGTGCCGACCGTATCTATGATGTACTGACTCAGTTGCAGCTTTTCCCTTCCGAAACGGTTGATTCAACCAAATTGATGTTTGTGAACTTTGGTCCTGCTGAAGAGGCTTTTTGTTTGCCGGTACTGGCTGCGGTGCGCAAAGCCGGAATCAATGCCGAGATTTATCCGGACAAAAGCAAGATGGGCAAACAGATGACCTGGGCCAATAACAAAAAGATTCCGTTTGTGGCCATTGTTGGCGAAACCGAAATGAATGAAGGGAAAATAAACCTGAAGAACATGCTTTCGGGCGAGCAGCAGCTGGTTACGCCTCAGGAACTGATAAAAATCCTTTCCGCATAAAAATCGTTTGAGTTACTTCCTGAAAAATATTCAGGAAATGATTCTGCTTCAAAAAGAATATCGGTTATCAAAAATCATCGGGGGCGACATTCGTTGTCCCTGAATTTCTCATTAATTCTATGTCCGGCATCGTCAGACTCTGTTCCCGCCTTTCGGGTTGGTTTGTCTGTTGTCCGACTCAATTCTGATTCCTTTTTTGTAATTTTTGTTCGATATTCAATAAGGTTTATTGCGTATCGTCAAATTCAGGATTAAAACGAATACTTATGGAAAGAGAAATTCACTATATATCACCCGAAAAATTAACTTATCCGATTATTGAGCAAATTCTGGAACGCCGCATGATGTTGGCGCTTTCCGGCGAATCAGTCGCTCTGATACAAAAGAGCAAAACCTACCTGGACCGCAAGCTGAGCGAAACCGACGGTCCGTTGTACGGCATCAATACTGGTTTCGGGGCTTTGTGCAACATCGAGGTTTCGAAAGACGAGCTGAGTAAATTGCAGGAAAACCTGGTGATTTCGCACGCCTGTAATTTGGGGCCGGAGATTCCGCCGGATGTGGTGCGGCTGATGCTTTTGCTGAAAGCACATGCACTGTCAAAGGGGAATTCTGCGGTTCAGCTGGTTACTGTTCAACGGATTCTCGACTTATATAACAACGATATTCTGCCAATCGTTTGTGAGCAGGGCTCGCTTGGTGCCAGCGGCGATCTGGCTCCGTTGGCCAAATTGTTTCTTCCGCTGCTTGGTCTGGGTGAAGTTTATCACCGCGGAGTGCTGAAACCGGCATCCGCTGTTTTGGCTGAAATGGGCTGGGAGCCCATCCGTTTGCAGGCCAAAGAAGGACTGGCTTTGCTCAACGGAACCCAGTTTATGAGTGCTCATGCGGTCTTTACTCTTCTGAAAGCTTTCCGTTTGCTTGATTACGCCGATATTATCGGTGCTTTGTCGCTTGATAGTTTCGACGGGCGGATTGAACCCTTTATGGCTCAGGTTCAGGAAATCAGGCCACATTCAGGACAGATTAAAGCCGCAGCCAATTTCCGGAAGTTGCTCGAAGGTAGCGAACTGATCAGCCGTAAAAAAGCGCATGTACAGGACCCGTATTCGTTTCGGTGCATTCCTCAGGTGCATGGAGCCGTGCGTGATGCTGTAGGTTATGTCGCCGGGGTTGTTGAGACGGAAATCAATTCGGTGACCGATAACCCGACTGTTTTTCCGGACGATGATCTGATTATTTCCGGAGGTAATTTTCACGGTGAACCGCTGGCTTTATCGCTGGATTTTCTGGCCATCGCCCTTTCTGAAATCGGAAGCATCTCCGAAAGGCGCACTTACCGGTTGATCTCGGGCGGCCGGAATCTTCCGGAGTTTTTGGTTGCCAATCCGGGCTTAAACTCGGGCTTCATGATCCCGCAATATGCAGCGGCTTCTATCGTCAGCCAGAATAAACAGCTGAGTACGCCTGCATCGGTTGATTCGATACCTTCTTCGAACGAACAGGAAGACCATGTGAGTATGGGCGGAAATGCTGCGACCAAGGCGTTAAAAGTGGCGACAAATATATACAGCGTTCTCGCTGTTGAGCTGTATAATGCGGCTCAGGCAATGGAATTCAGGCGCCCATTGCGGACATCGGATTATTTGGAGCGTTTTCTGTCGGATTACAGAAAAGAAGTTTCGTTTGTGGCTGAAGACACCCTGATGTATGTCGGGATTAACAAAACCATTGATTTTCTGGAAAAAGGAAAATATTCGCTGTAGAATGAAATAAAGCCGGAAACTGCACTCCCAAAGTTATACCTAACGTTGGGGGGGCAGTTCAAACTCCGGCGGGGCCTTTCTTTGCAGACCTCATTTTGGTTTTGAATTACTGAAGAAACGACTTCAGCATCCATATCCGTTTTTCGGTGCTTCCGATTAAGCCGCTCAGCAGGGCGAGAGTTCCTTCATCACCGGCATCGCCGGCCACGTTAAACGTTTCTTTTACCGCATTGAGTAGCTGCTCGCTGTTGGCCAGAACCACGTTTACCGCAGTGGTTCCGTCCGAAATGGCTTCGGTTTCTTTCAGGCGGCTGGCCTGAAGGTACTGGGCGAACGAATGCGTTGGCTTTCCGCCGAGCATCAAAATGCGTTCGGCCAGTTCGTCGACCACTTCGGATGCTTCATTGTAATACTCCTCGAATTTGCCGTGAAGTGCGAAGAATGTCCGGCCTTGAGCATACCAATGCAGGGTTCTCAGGTTTTGGTAATAAATCTGGTAGTCGGCCAGTAACTGATTTAACTGTTCGCTTACTGCGTTGGCTACGTTGGTGTTTTCTACTGAAGTTTTCATTTTCTGTGATTTTTTGGTTTATTATTCTGTTATTTTGATGATTCAAAGATACTATCAGCTATATTTATTAATTTTATATACTTATTAGTTAAACTTATACTGAAGGTGACATTTAATCAGCTCAAATACGTTTTAGAAATAGTTGCCGCCGGAAGTTTCTCGGCAGCAGCGCAAAAGCTGGGTTTAACCCAACCAGCCTTAAGTCTTCAGATTCAGACACTGGAAAATGAACTGGACTTTAAGATCATCGATCGCAGCCGGAAACCCTTTGCATTAACTCCGGAAGGTGAACTGTTTGTCGTCAAAGCCCGCGAGATTGTGTTGATGACCGAATCGCTGAGCAACCTGAGCCTCGAACTTAGCAGCCAGATCAAAGGCGTACTCCGGGTGGGCATCATTCCAACTCTTTCGCCTTACCTGGTTCCGCTTTTTATCGGGGTGCTCAGCCGGAACTATCCCGAACTGCAAACCGTGATTCAGGAAATGGTAACCGAAGAAATTATTTCACGGCTTAACCGGGGCGAACTGGATGCGGGTATTCTGTCGACACCGCTGGATGCTCCGGCCAGATTTGAACCTCTCTTTTATGAAAAGTTCTTCCTCTACGTCTCGGATACTCACCCGTTTTTTGAACTTGACGAAGTGAAGCCGGGCGAAATAAATCCGGATGAAATGTGGTATTTGCACGAAGGAAATTGTTTCCAGAACCAGGTGAATGCGATTTGCCCGGTAAACAATCCCGACTTTTCAGGGCAGTTGCGTTACGTTTCCAACTCCATCGAGTCGCTGCGCCGCATTGTAGAAAGTAAAAACGGAGCCACTTTTATTCCTGAACTGGCAACGATCGGCATCCCGGCAGAGCAGGAAGAACTGGTAAAACCGATTGCCGCACCAACTCCTTACCGGGAAATCAGTCTGGCCTTATCGCGGCTTCACAGCAAAGAGAAGCTGGTTCAGGCCTTTAAAGAAACCTTGCTGGCTAACATTCCGGAGCGGATGAAACATCGTCCCGAAGGCGAAAGGCTCGATACCCGGATCAGGATAAAATAATATGCAGATAGAGCGATCAGGTGACTTCAAG
>JAEUSS010000253.1 GCA_016788685.1 Prolixibacteraceae bacterium
GTTAAAATTACTCTTTCCGGAAATCAGGAGGAAGCTGCTGGCTGACAGTGTTTTGTTGACGGAAAATATGGAGAGGCGCGGGGGCGGAATCAGCCGGATTGAACTGAAACCCCTGGGGCATATTATGCCCGGCTATTTCCAGTTGAATGTCGGGTTTGAAACCTGCGATGCTATGGGAGCGAATTTCATCAACTCGTGCCTGGAGCAGTTCGGTAAAAGTTTGCAGGATTTTTTCGGGAACAGCAGAGCCATCTCGGATTGTGATCGGGACTGTGAAATCATCATGTCAATTTTATCGAATTATACTCCTGAAAGCCGTGTTCGTGCCTGGGTTGAATGTCCGGTAGCAGAACTGCTGGAGGGCAAGTCTGAAGCTGAATGTTTCCGGTTTGCCCGGAAGTTCGAACAAGCCATCCGCATTTCGCAGGCAGATGTTTCGCGGGCAGTGACACACAATAAAGGAATTTTCAATGGTATTGACGCGCTGGCAGTGGCTACCGGAAACGACTTCCGGGCGATAGAAGCCTGTGGTCATGCGTTTGCAGCCCGCAACGGCAGTTATTCGGGCCTGACCGATGTCTGTATTCAGGACGGAAAATTCCGGTTCAGTATCGAAACGGCTTTGGCTGTTGGTGTGGTTGGCGGAGTTACTGCCGTTCATCCGCTGGCAAAACTGGCCCTGCAAATTCTCGGTAATCCGTCAGCCCGTGAGTTGATGATGTATCTGGCCGCAGCCGGGCTGGCATCTAATTTCGGGGCGGTCAGAGCTTTGGTTTCCGAAGGAATTCAGCAGGGGCACATGAAGATGCATTTGAGCAACATCATGAATCAATTGCAGATTCAGGAAGAGTACCGCCCGGAAGTACAAGCGTATTTTCAGGATAAAACCGTGTCGTTTTCAGCGGTGGAGGAATATTGGAAAAGTTTCGGGCCGCGGGATTCGGGTTACGAGTAATGCCTTGTTTACCGTTCTCTGTATTCTTGATTATTCAATATTGGAAATTCTTTTTATCTGGTATCTAATGTCTGAAATCTATTGTCTCTTTCCACAACATATCGCGCCAACGGCAAATTGCTTTTAACCGGAGAATATTTGGTTCTTCACGGGGCAAAAGCCATTGCGCTGCCTTTGCAGGTGGGGCAGCACATGAGGGTGTCTGAGGGGAATAATTTTGATTCGGTTCGTTGGGAGGCTTTATACGAGGGAGAGGTTTGGTTTTCATGTTGGCTGAGTCCGGAAGATTTTTCGGTTATCAGTGCCAGTCACCCGGAGAAGGCTGAAACGCTCAGCCGGATATTCCGAAACCTCGGAAAATTAAACCCCCGATTTTCGCTTCAGGCAGGAACATGGCTGTCAACCACTTTGGAAGCCAACCCGGAATGGGGATTCGGCAGCAGCAGTACACTGATCAGTTTACTTTCGCAATGGGCCGGTGCCGATCCTTTTGCCTTGAATGAGCTGGTTTTTAACGGATCAGGATTTGACATCGCCTGTGCAACTGCTGACGGGCCTGTTTTTTATGTGAGGAATCAGCCGGTTAAACCCATTTCGCTGAATTATCCGTTTGCCGGTCAATTGTTTCTGGTGTATTCCGGACAAAAGAAAAGGACAGCGGATGAAGTCGGTAAATTTCTAAAGAATAAGAAAGTTTCGGCTTACCTGGTTGATGAAGTCTCGGCTTTATCCGACGAATTTTGGAGTTGTACCAATCAGGAAATTTTCAATAAACTTATCGGATGCCACGAACAACTGACGGGCAGTCTGATCGGGCAAAGGCCTGTACGAGAACAGTTCTTTGCTGATTTTGAGGGTGAAATCAAATCGCTGGGAGCGTGGGGAGGCGACTTTTACCTGGTGTCAACCGCACTTCCCTTTCCTCAGGTGAAGAAGTACTTTGAAAACAAAGGGCTGAGCACGGTGTTTAGATGGGATAACTTGATTTTAAAACGGGAAAACCAATGACCGGAACAGCAAAACGCGCCCGATGGAGGTGTCCTTCAAACATTGCCCTGGTAAAATATTGGGGGAAACGCAATTTTCAGAAACCGATGAATCCGTCACTGAGCTTCGTGCTTGGAAATTCATTTACCGAAACATCAGTTGAATTGGTTAAAGGAAGTGAACACAAGGTTGAATTCTTCTTTGACGGGCTTGCTAATAACTTTGGTGAACGGATTGAGAAATACCTGGACCACATTTCGGCCAGGCTTCACTGGATAGATAAGTTCAACTTCCGGATTCACAGTCGCAACAGCTTTCCGCATTCGGCCGGTATTGCCTCGTCAGCCTCGTCGTTTGGAGCGCTGGCCTTGTGTTTAACCGAGATTGACTTTGCACTTTCAGGAAAGGAAATGAATGGTTCTGACTTTTTGCAAAAAGCTTCGGATTTGGCGCGTATGGGAAGCGGCAGTGCATGCCGGTCGGTTTATCCGGGATTCTCGATCTGGGGAAGCACCCAGTTGTTCGAATCGTGTGGTGACGAGTTTGCCATTCCTCTTACCGAGGGAATTCATCCGTTCTTTTCAGGACTTCGGGATGCCATTTTGCTGGTCGACTCGGGAGCTAAAGAAGTCTCCAGTTCGGCAGGTCACCGTTTGATGGACGAACACTTGTATCACCGTTCGCGCATTGCTCAGGCTCACGAGAATATTAACAGACTCTACCTTGCATTACTTACCGGAGACCGGGCTAAATTTATTGATGTGGTCGAGAATGAAGCCCTCAGTTTGCACGCGATGATGATGACATCCAATCCGTCGTTTATATTACTGAAGCCCAATAGTCTGGAGATAATCAGCCGGATCCGCCGTTTTCGTGAACGATCGAAGATCCCGGTTTGTTTTACGATTGATGCCGGACCAAACATTCATTTGCTTTATTTTCAGGAGCATGAGCTGGATGTGAAAGCTTTTGTTGAGCGGGAATTACTGGTTTTTTGCGAAAACGGAAAATGGATTGATGACCAGATCGGAGCTGGACCAGAGAGACTAAAAGATTGAAAAGCGTTGCGAGTTCCGGATTACAAGTTGGTTGAACGGGAACCCGCAATGAAAATTTGAAATATGGAATTTGGAACTCATTTTAACTCGAAACTGCTGCTGTTTGGCGAATACGGACTAATGTTTGATGCGATGGCCTTGTCAGTTCCGTTTCGCGGATTTTCCGGATTTCTGGACTTCGGTCAGGATCATCGTCACAGAGAAAGCAACGCCGAAATCCGTAAGTTTTATGAACATCTGAAGGCTGGGGATTCGGCCCGGAGGCTGCATTTTCAGTTTGATCTGGATCATTTGAAAACTGATCTTCAGCGGGGATTGTACTTCAATTCTTCAGTTCCGCAACAATACGGGGTAGGCAGCTCGGGTGCGCTGGTTGCTGCACTTTTCAGCCGGTATGCCGCAACTTCTGTTGAGGAGCCGGCGCTTGTTCCGGAACTCCTGAAATCTGATTTCGCATTGCTCGAAAGCTATTTCCACGGACGAAGCTCGGGCCTTGATCCGCTGATTTCGTTTTTGAACCGGCCTTTACTGCTTGGTTCGGACAAGAAGGTAGAAGCAGTTGATTTTGAACTGAATCGTTCGGGACTGGCAGTTGCTTTAATCGACACCCACACAACGGGTGCAACGGCTCCGTTAGTGCAGCACTTTATCGGGCTGTTCAACTCCGGCGAGTTTGAGCCGATTTTTAGATCCGGATTTATCCCGGCCAATAACGGATGCATTGAGTCGCTGCTGAAAGGGAATAGGGCTGAATTTTTCGGTTATCTGGAACAGTTGGTCAGGTTTCAGTTGCAGTATTTCCGAAGGATGATTGCAGCTGATTTTCACGTTGTAATCTCTGACGCTCTGAACGAAAAAGTCTTTGTCAAGCTGCTTGGGTCGGGCGGCGGCGGTTTTTTACTTGTGTTTGCCGAGTCGGGAGACCTGATGAAAAAGTGGGCTGAAAAGCGTGGCCTCGGATTATTAAAGGTCGTTTGACACGGAATAAGCCCGTACTTTTCTTCCTTACGGGGCCAGCAGCTAAATATAAAAAAAGACGAAGATGTTGTGTTTCTCTTCGTCTTTTTTTGCTATCGTTTTTTTATTCCTTACTATCTGGTTTTGGCCCTTTGTTTACATGCGGTTTGTTACGGCGGGGCCTGTTTCGCTGGGGCCTGTTTTCATTCGGTTTGTTCGTTTGCGGCTTCGTTTGCAATGGAGAGGTTTCCTGTGCCCTGGGCTCCTGAGAGCGGGCTTCCTGAGTCCGGTTCCCCGGTTTCCGGTTGCGGTTATTGCGTTTTTTCCCCGGGGCTGGTTTGGTGAAAAACTTCTGATCCAGTTCACCCACGTTCATCATGTTTTCTTTCTTAGCTTCGGGTTCGGTGTAGCCGTCAATCGAAGGTTTTTGTCCGCGTTTATTGGCATTCAGGAATTTCTTTACATCCTCAAGATCGAGGACGAAAACCCGTCCGCCATCTGCCGGAGCATAGCTGTACCAAACTTTCTTCTGAAGAATATCGGTTTTGAAATGCCGCGCCAGACCTTTGTCTGTTTCAATAGCCAGCAATTCATTCGGGAAATCTTCGAGCGCTTCGAGGTAATGATCGAGTTCGTAGGTGAGGCAACATTTGAGTTTGCCGCATCGTCCGGCCATTTTTTCGGCATTGGGCGACAATCCTTGTTTGATGGCAGCATCCGAAGTTACGCTTGTAAAATCGGTTCGCCAGGTGGAGCAGCACAACGCGCGTCCGCATGAACCGATTCCGCCGATACGGCCTGCTTCCTGTCTGACACCAATCTGCTTCATTTCTATTTTTATTGCAAACTCCCGGGCGTATAGCTTTATGAGCTCACGAAAGTCGACACGATCATCGGCGATGTAATAGAAAATGGCTTTGTTGTTGTCGCCACGAAACTCCACGTCCCCGATTTTCATATTCAGGTTCAGTTCGTTGGCAATCTGGCGTGCCCGTATCATTACTTTTTGTTCCCGAGCTTTCGCTTCTTCCCATTTGATGACGTCTGACGGAGTGGCCTTTCGGTATATCTTGTTCCATTCGTACCGTTCAGGCTTTTTAACTTTCCGTTTAAACTGAAGTTCGGCCAGTTTACCTGTTAACGAAACAGCACCCACATCGTGTCCGGGCGAACATGAAACTACAACCAGCTCATCGCGTTTCAGCTGCAGTCCGTCTTCGTTCCTGAAAAACTCTTTGCGTGTTCCTTTAAACCGTATTTCGACGATGTTTGATTCGTTGGTGGTGTCAGGTATGTCGTTCAGCCAGTCATATGTACCAAGCATTGCCGGCCGGTCAAGGTCATTATTTATGTTGCATCCGCTGCATCCCATATCTCTCGTTTTAAAACAAAGGGCAATATTATCAAATTTTGGGCAGACTTGCTATTTTTATTCGGTCTAAATAATAACCTACTGATTCATCAATAATTATTTAGGGCTGTTTTTAATCCTAACTCCGGCGCAACGGCAGGCTTGCAAAATTCAATTATTCATGCTTCTCTGTATGTTCAAAAGCTCTATCTTTAGCGTCAAAATTCCGTTTATGAATATGCGTTACTATCTTCTGATTATCTTCTTTTTGCTTCTTTTTCAGGCTAAATCACAAGCTCAGCAATTAAGTCCGGATGCGAGTGTCAGCGTCATCACCTGTAATCCGGGCGAAGAAGTTTATTCGATGTACGGGCACACCGCGATCCGGGTGCTCGATCCGGCTTTGGGAATAGATGTTGTATTCAATTACGGCGTTTTCAGTTTTGAAACCCCGAACTTTTTGTACCGATTTGCTAAAGGACAAACAGATTATCAGGTGGTAGAGCAGAGATTTTCGGGATTTTTACCCGAATACGAGGAAGAGAGGCGAAGCGTATACGAGCAGGTGCTCAATCTTTCTCCGGAAGGGAAAACACATCTGTTTCTGGCTTTGATCGAAAATGCCCGCCCTGAAAACCGTGAATACCGCTACAACTTTTTTATGGACAATTGTGCCACCCGTGTTCGTGATATGATTGAGCGTAACTCCGGGGGAACAGTCCATTTCTCTGATAACCATCCGGCTGAAAGCTATCGCGATCTGATTAAGAAATTTCACCAGCCTTTCCCCTGGTTCGATTTGGGCATTGACCTGCTCGTGGGGAAAAAGGCGGAAGAGCCGGTGACTGCTTACGGGCAAATGTTTTTGCCTGAATACCTGATGGATCAGTTTGCAAAAGCCGAGGTTACAATTGACGGAAAAACTCAGCCTTTGGTTCTGGATACCCGCACTCTGGTCGAATATCCGAACAATAAACACCATTCGGAACTGCCTTGGGCAACGATTGTTTTCGGAGTTTTTTTCCTTGTTGTAGCCGGGATCTCGGTACGTGGGTTCATCAGGAAAAAGAAGACCGATTGGCTTGATTATGCGCTGTTGGCGCTGAGCGGAATTGCCGGACTAATCATTGGCTGGGTAACCTTGTACTCCGAACATCCGGCAGTGAGCCCCAACTACAACCTGCTGTGGGCATTTCCGCTTAACGTGGTATTTGCTGTAATCTGGAAGATCAAAAGATGGCGGCCATATACCAAAGTCTACTATTACCTGACGGGTTCTCTTTTGGTGCTCGCGTTCATAACCGGGCAGCAGTTTAATCCGGCAGTTTATTTCATTATCCTGAGCTTATTGGTGCGGGTTGTTGCCAACTTGATTCCGGATAAGAAATAGGGGCAGGTTTCTTATCCGGCGAGTACTGTTAATTCCCCGAAATAAGCTCCTGAGCCGGTGAGCCGATACGCTGAATCTTCCGGGTTAACGGACGTTCGATAGATATGGGCACCTTTTCTTCGATAACACAACTGGTATCCAGTCCGAGTGCTTTCACATCGTTAATGCTGAACAAGCGGGTAAAGGCATGAAGCCCCATGATCATGGTTTCCCAGGGGGATAGTTTATAATCCGGAGTCATTACACGGTCGAGGTTGACAAACAGAAAGTCGCCCGGGAAGTGATGTTTTTTCATGGATTCGAAAGAACTGCTCAGTTTAATCTCTCCATTGGCAACCATGTCTTTCAATACTTCTTTGAAGTACAGATTGATTCGGGGTTCAATTTTAAATCCAAGATGAAAATCTACCCGGATA
>JAEUSS010000285.1 GCA_016788685.1 Prolixibacteraceae bacterium
TATTTTCTTACTTTTGTAGCCAAATTAAATACTAAATCATGTCAGTCCATAAAGAAATAAAGAGGGTTACCACCCATGTACTTTCAGAAATGAAACTGAAGGGCGAAAAGATAGCCATGCTTACCGCATACGATTACAGCATGGCCAAATTGGTCGACGAGGCCGGTATTGATATCATTCTGGTCGGAGATTCTGCTTCGAACGTGATGGCTGGTAACGAAACGACCCTGCCCATTACCCTCGATCAGATGATTTATCATGGCAAATCGGTGGTAAAAGCAGTAAATCGTGCTTTGGTGGTTGTGGATATGCCATTCGGAAGTTACCAGGGAAACCCGCTGGAGGCCTTGAATTCGGCAATAAAAATCATGAAAGTGACCCATGCTGACGCCGTAAAGGTTGAAGGGGGAAAAGAAATTATCGAGTCGGTTGAACGTATCTTGTCGGCCGGAATTCCGGTGATGGGACATTTGGGCTTGATGCCTCAGTCGATTAATAAATACGGAACGTATACCGTTCGGGCAAAGGAAGAAGTTGAAGCCCAGAAGCTGATTGAGGATGCCCGGTTGCTGGAAGAGGCTGGTTGTTTTGCTATTGTTCTGGAGAAAATTCCGGCTGAACTGGGAGCCAGAGTTGCTCAGTCGCTCAAAATACCTGTAATTGGCATTGGTGCCGGAGGCGGAGTCGATGGACAGGTATTGGTTGTTCATGACATGCTCGGATTAACGCAATCATTCTCTCCACGCTTTTTGAGGCGTTACCTGAACCTGGCTGAAGAAATTAAGGGTGCCGTGAATCACTACGTTCAGGATGTAAAATCGACCGACTTCCCCAACGAGCGGGAACAATATTAAACACTTGGTTTCATTACCGGAAGTGCCGGAACCCTGAATATTTGCACATTAAAACAAACACAAAAAATGGAAATTATTTACGAAGACAATCATATTATTGCAGTCAACAAAGCTTGTGGCGAGATCGTTCAGGGCGACAAAACCGGTGATGAAACCTTAATCGATAAGGTGAAGGAATACATCAAGGTGAAATACAAAAAACCGGGTGATGTTTACCTGGGATCGCCTCACCGCCTGGATCGCCCGACAAGCGGAGTGATTCTGTTTGCCCGTACCAGCAAGGCGCTGAATCGCCTGAACGAGATGTTTCAGGACAAAGATGCGATGAAAAAGACTTACTGGGCGGTGGTTGATAAACTTCCGGAGGAAGAAGAAGGAACCTTGCATCACTGGCTGGTGAAAGATGAAGAAAAAAACAAATCGCACGCCCACAACAAAGAGCGCAAAGGCGCCAAGGAAGGAATTCTGAATTACCGGCATGTGGCAACACTCAGCAATTATCACTTGCTGGAGATTGACCTGAAAACCGGTCGGCACCACCAGATTCGCGCGCAGCTCAACCGAATCGGACTGCACATCAAGGGCGACCTGAAATACGGAGCTGCACGGAGCAACGAGAACGGCGGAATTCATCTTCACGCCCGTAAAATTGAATTTGTCCACCCGGTAACCAAAGTTCCGGTAAAGATTGTTGCCCGGCCGCCTAAAGATGCGATCTGGAACGATTTGGTTCAGATTGATTATCTGAAAGATTAGCAGGAGGGGCATCTTCTCCGGACGATGTCCTGATTTTTTCTGAATCATTTGCGCTCAAGTCCGGTAATGATATGAAATCAAATCGGGATCAAATAGCTGATGCAGTTGATCGGTTGTCGCTGAAGCTTCTTCGGCTTCATCCGGACAATCTGGCAATATCTGAATATAACCGGATGTATCTGGAGAAATACCTGGCAGATTTTTCGTTTTATATGTCGTTGTATGTCCAGTTGTTGCAGAAGGCTTTGCCGAAATTAAAACGGCCGGTTTCCGAAAGTACGTTCATCGATTACGGCGGTGGCTGCGGTATGCTGTCGTTTTTAGCGAAAGAGCTCGGGTTTAAAACAATAATTTACACGGATATTTACGATGTTTCAGTTCGGGACGCTCAGGTCATCTCGAATGAACTGAATCTGGAGATCGCTGATTTCTGGTGCGGGGACATCGGGGATGTTGTGAACAAGATTAATCTTCAGCATATCCGGCCCGACTTAATTTGCTCGGTTGACGTTCTGGAGCATATTTATAACCTCTCCGGGTGGTTTGCTTCTCTTGCCCGGATTCAGGGCGATTTTTCCCTGCTCTTTATGACCAGCGCAAATTCTGCGAATCCGTATGTGGCCCGGAGAATTATGAAAATGCAGCGAATTGCTGAATATGCCGGAGTTGAAAAAACTTCAGGATGGAAAGAGCGGGATACACATGTCTCTTTTCAATCGGTCAGAGAAGAACTGATCAGGAACGAATTCCCGGAATTGGAACTTAGGGATGTAAAGCGGCTCGCAACACAAACCCGGGGCCTCCGAAAGGATGATATCGGGGTGGCTGTAAAGGAACACCTCCAAACCGGACAGATTAGCTTCAGGGCTGACCATCCGACCAACACCTGCGACCCGATAACCGGCAACTGGGTTGAAAACCTGATTGATACTGAACAGTTGAAGAAGACGATTGAGCGAAATTATTTGTCGGTAAATATCACGAACTCTGAATACGCATATTCCCGCAATAAAAAACTGAATCTGGTCAAGGGTGTCCTGAATTTCTTGATTCGATGTTCGGGTTCCCGAAGTTTACTTT
>JAEUSS010000307.1 GCA_016788685.1 Prolixibacteraceae bacterium
ACCACCAGAAGAGAGACGGTAGTTAACATCGAAAAGAGTAAATTCTTCAGGTTTTCCATTCAATTTATATAAGTTCAAATTAGTATTAAACTAAAAGGCCGTCGTTTAAAACAGCCTTTTAAGGTTGACTAAAAATAGCAATATTTCTTAGCTAACCTTCACTTACAAAACACAATCCACATGAATAATTCCAAAATATTGTTAATGATATTCTTAATACAATTTATAATGACATTCAGAACAAAGCTTGGTTTTCCACTCATCATTAATCTCAACAGGATGCCTGAATTCCAACGGATTAAACGAGTTTGAAATTTCCATATCGTCATTAGTTCCCTGAGCCACGATATTGTGACACAAGTTACAATCACGCGTAATTACCTTGCCGCTTTCCGACTTATGCCGATCATTGTGACAACGGAAGCAGCCATTAGTTTCCATGTGCCCGATATGATTGGGATAAGCCGTCCATTTCACCCCCATTTCAGGGAAAAAATTCTGACCGTAGCCTTCCTGAATTCCCTCGATCGTTTGAGCAATCTCTTTCTTTTTCGATTCGAGCAGTTCTGGGTACATCGTCGAATAATATTCGTTAACCTGATCCTTAATGCTCATCATCGCACTATCGGTGGTCGAATAATCCTGACTCAGCACATTCATGGCAACAACCTTCACATCGGCGAGTTCATGCGGAATTTTTCCGGCACTAATCAACTCATCGATAAAATTTTGCGGAGCCTGATAATTATGCGAGGGGCGGTTATGGCAATCTATACAATCCATCGTCCGTATCTCAAGCGTATCATGCTGAACAGCATCAAGCTTCTCGTCATGATCTTCAAAGATCGTCACCTCTCCCGTTTTCAGATTAGTGTATTGGAAAAAACGGTGAAATTGACCACCTGATTTCAGTTTAAATTGACCACCAGTTTCGGAGCAAATTGACCACCGGTTGCCGACGCAAATTGACCACCCTTTGCCGGAACAAACTGACCACCTAAAACGGATACTTTTTTTCATGTCGTTACCCATACTTTCGTTCAAAAATGGAACGGATTATGGCAAATAAATTAACGAACATGAGTAAGATTAGAAAAGCAATTAAATTTCATTGCGGTGGAAAAAGTAAGCTGTTTATAAGCCAATACTTATCCTTATCGAGGAACACGGTAAAAAAATACATTTCCCTTTTTGAAGTACAAGGGCTAACCCTTGACCAGATCAATCAAAAGACTGATCTTGAACTTGAAACGCTGTTCTCTCACCAAACCGATGAACCCATCAGCGCCCGGTTGCAAAAGCTTTATGACTTTTTCCCGTACATGGAACGGGAACTCAAAAAAGTTGGTGTTACCTCCTATGGGATGTGGGAAGAATACATCAAAAAGCATCCTGATGGCTATCAAAACTCTCAGTTCCGGGAGTATTACAAACAGTGGGGAAAGAAGGTAAATCCGGTGATGCACATGAACCACAAGGCTGGTGACAAGATGTATGTTGATTATGCCGGTAAAAAGCTTTCAATCGCGGATAAAGACACGGGTGAGATGACTGAAGTTGAGTTTTTTGTTGCCATTTTAGGGGCAAGTCAATATACCTATGCCGAAGCAACGCCAAGCCAAAAGAAGGAAGATTTTGTTGTATCGGTTGAGAATGCCATGCGCTTTTTTGAAGGCGTTCCGGCAGCCATAGTTCCGGACAATCTTAAGTCAGCGGTGATAAAAAGTAGCCGTTTTGAGCCCACCATCAACGAAACACTGGCTGATCTGGCAGAACATTACGAAACCACTATTCTACCAGCCAGAGCTTATAAACCACGGGACAAATCATTAGTTGAAGGTGCTGTTAAAATACTATACCGAAGGATTTATGCGGTACTGAAGGACGAAACGTTTTTCTCCATTGCGGAACTGAACGATCGCATTGGAGACCTGTTGGATGCCCACAACAACAGAAAGCTCACTGGTCGTCCATACACACGTTTTGAACTATACAATGACATTGAGAAGGATAAACTGTCGCCACTGCCCATCCTACGCTTTGAGATCAAGTATCAGGCACAGGCAACGGTCATGCAAAATGGTCATGTGCAGCTCAGTTGTGACAAACATTTTTATAGCGTGCCGTACCAATACATCCGCAAAAAGGTGAAGGTAATGTACACCAGAACAACGGTCGAGATTTACTTTAAATACAATCGGTTGGCTACCCATCCCCGGGACTACGCACTTTACAGCTACACAACGGTACCCGAACATTTAGCGAGCACCCACCAATTTGTAACCGACTGGACTGCCCCCAGGTTTATCAATTGGGCAAACAGTATCGACCCGGTTGCCGGGGAATACATCTTTAAAATCATTGAAAGCCGAAACCATCCTGAGCAGGCGTTTAAAAGTTGTATGGGGATACTTTCGTTTGAGAAAAAGGTTGGTAAACAAAGACTTATTAATGCATGTAAACGCGCTCTTGACTTTGGAACCTACAGTTTTAAA
>JAEUSS010000325.1 GCA_016788685.1 Prolixibacteraceae bacterium
GGGCGGGGTAAAGCCTCAGACGTTGCAGCAGGGCTTATTAATCCGGTTGTCTTTCGGCGGATGACTAAAAGCTGGCTTGTTGACGAAGCTTTTCCGGAAATGGAGGTTGCTTACCACCAACTGGAAATTTTACTGAATGAAAAACTGTATTTTCCCGGCCGGATGTTGAAAATCCTCAACGAAGAAGAGGTTTGTTTTTGGAAAGAAAAGGTATTCGCAAACAAACTCGAAGATTATCTGGATACTGAACCGCATTTAAACTTCGGAAATCTGTCTTGCAGTGTTGGTTTTATTAACAAGTCAGGAAGGCTTGACATACAGAAACTTATTTTGTCATTTTCTGAATTTGTAAGTCGGATGGATTTACTTCGAAAGGAAAAATTTGAATTCGAAGAACTTTTTGTCTATCCAGGTTCGGTTAACTACAAAGAATTAACTGCAGAAAAGATCATTTTTTGTGAGGGCGCAGCGGCATCTCAGAATCCGTACTTCAAAAATCTGAAGTTTAAGCATTCTCAAGGTGAAGTTCTGGAACTTAAAATTCCGGATTTGAAACTGAATGAAATCATCAGTAGCGAAGTGTTTGTACTGCCGCTGGATGGTGGTCTTTACAAAGTCGGAGCCACCTACCGTTGGGATGAGTTAAACGGACAGGTAACCGATTCGGGTCGCGCGGAGTTGTTGCATAAACTGAAAAACATTACTTCGTCACCAGTTCAGATAGTTAATCAAAAAGCGGGTATCCGCCCGACGATGCATGACAGGAAACCGGTTATTGGGCTTTTGCCCGGAAATCCGCGCATTGGGATATTCAACGGGTTAGGCTCAAAAGGAGTTTTGCTTGGTCCCTATTTTGCCCGTCAGCTGGCCGGATATCTAACCGGAATTTCGCCGTATATCCATCCCGAAGCCAATATTAGCAGGTATTTCCCGAAAAAGTAAACTTCAAATTATTCCGCCCAACATAAACCTGTCAAACCATAATCATTGCACTATTTTTTTTACTTTTGAACAACCAACGCTCAAGCCCAATCAAAATGAAAAAGTTTCTTTTTGCAACTCTGGTACTGACTTCCTTTTATTCTGCCAGAAGTCAGGCTCAACATACCGAAATTCAATACTTATCAGGAACCGGAAGTGACAATACGGTCAACTGGGATTTCTTCTGTACCGCAGGGCGCAATTCAGGTAAATGGACGCAGATTGCTGTACCGTCAAACTGGGAACTTCAGGGATTCGGAACATATAATTACGGTCACGACAAAGATGATGTACGCGGTAAAGAAATGGGCTTGTACAAATACGAGTTTCAGGTTCCGAAAGAATGGAAAAATAAGCAGGTTGAGATAGTTTTTGATGGTTCGATGACTGACACAAAAGTGAAGATCAACGGAACATCAGCCGGGAAAATGCACCAGGGAAGCTTTTACCGTTTCAGATACGACATCACCGATTTACTTAAGTTTGGCAAAGAGAACCTGCTCGAAGTTTCGGTTGCCAAGCATTCTGAAAATGAAGGAGTCAACGAAGCAGAGCGTCGCTGTGATTTCTGGATATTTGGGGGTATTTTCAGACCGGTTTTTCTGGAAGCCAAACCAAAGATAAACATCGGAAGAGTTGCGTTGGATGCCAGGGCTGACGGCTCTTTTCAAATGGATGTTTATCTGAACAGCATCCGTGAACGCATGGAAGTAAAGGCTCAGATTAAAACCCTGGAAGGAGAACCGGTAAGTTCACCGTTTTCTGTTATTCTGGATAAAACACAGTCGGTGGCACACATGCATACGTTTGCCGAAAACATAAAACCATGGTCACCCGAGTCGCCAAACAGGTATCGTGTAGACATTCAGTTAATTAATTACCTGGATGTGATTCATGAGGTTACCGAAAAATTTGGTTTTCGCACTGTTGAATTACGCGAGAGTGACGGGATTTATGTGAACGGCGAGAAGGTTTTGTTTAAGGGTGTTTGCCGCCACTCTTTCCGGCCAAATACAGGCAGGGCATTGAGCAAGCAAGTTAGTATTGAAGATGTCAACACAATCAAGGACATGAATATGAACGCTGTCCGCATGTCGCATTATCCACCGGATGCCCATTTTCTGGACGTTTGTGATTCGCTTGGTTTGTTTGTGCTTAATGAACTGGCCGGATGGCAAACAGCTTATGATACGCGTGTCGGATCTGTTCTGGTGCAGGAAATGTTGTTTCGCGATGTGAATCACCCGTCAATTGTCGTCTGGGATAACGGCAATGAAGGCGGCTGGAATACTGATCTCGACCGTTTTTTCGATGAGCTTGATCCCCAGAAACGGCCGCTTATTCATCCCTGGGCTGAATTCAGGAATACCGATACACAGCATTACAAAGATTATAATTATGGAGTTGGCACTCATCAGCACGGCCGAAAGGTAGTTTTTCCAACCGAATTTCTGCACGGATTGTATGACGGCGGCCATGGCGCCGGACTTGAAGACTACTGGAACCTGATGCTAAACAATCCGCTGTCGGCCGGAGGTTTCTTGTGGGACTATGCTGACGAGGCGGTTGTGCGAACCGATAAAAACGGAATTTTGGATACCAACGGAAATCAGGCTGCTGACGGAATCTTAGGTCCCTATCTGGAAAAAGAAGGAAGCTATTTTGCGATTAAAGAAATCTGGTCTCCGATATTTTTTAACACGCGCTACATTACCCCAAAATTCAATGGCGAGTTCCTGATTGAAAACCGCTTTATCTATACAAACCTGAAAGACTGCAAGTTTACCTACCGATTGGTTGATTTACCTAAGCCCGGTGAAAGTTTTGAGACAACAATTGAGACAGGGACGATTGAATCACCAGATCTGGCTCCCGGGCAAAAGGGAAAGCTAACGATGTTTATTCCTGTACAGTTTTTCTCCGGCGATGTCCTGTATATAAGCGCAACCGATCCTCATGGGCGCGAGATTAATACATGGAGCTGGCCGATTAAAACTGCCAGAATTATTGCCGACGAATTACTTGCCGAAACAAAGCTTGGAAAGATCAAAATACTGGAAGACGGTATCGAACTTACGGCTCAGATTAACGATTTGTCGTTCAATTGGAGTAAGAAGAATGGCTTTTTGTCGGGTATAAAAAGCAGAGACCGTCAGATACAATTCAATGGTGGCCCTGCTTTGGCTGTCGGTTCTGCTGAATTTCAGGAATTGAAGAGTTACGCTGACGGCGTTAATCACGTTGTTGAATGTTTGTATAAAGGCGATTTGAAAAAGGTAAAGTGGACTATTCAGCCCTCAGGATGGCTAAAACTTGAGGTTGTTTATAAGGCACCCTACGAAACTCAGTTCATGGGCATCAGCTTCAACTACCCCGAAGATCAGGTTTCCGGAGTTCGTTGGATGGGCTATGGCCCTTACCGGGTATGGAAAAACAGAATGAAAGGAAACACTCTGAACGTTTGGGAAAAGGCATATAACAACACAATCACCGGGGAAAAGGACTGGGTTTATCCGGAATTCAAAGGATATCACCGGAATTTTTATTGGGCGACTATTCAGTCGAAAGAACAGAATTTTACAATCGTTTGCCCTGATGAAGATATTTTTTTACGATTGTTTACCCCTGAAAAACCAGTAGGTGCTTATAACAACAATACTTCGCCCGACTTCCCTGCCGGAAATATTTCGTTTTTGCACGGTATCAATCCGATTGGAACAAAATTTACCAGGCCGGGAAGGCTCGGCCCTATGAGCCAGCCCAATATGTTCATGTACGACAAAACGTTGACTCTTTACTTTAACTTTATCGCGACGGAATAAACAAGTAGCCACTTAAATTAACAACTTGTTTTTAAGCGGATTTGCTTCAGTAAAGCGCATCATTTGAAGGCTTTTGTCCAAAATACGCACAAATGCTTACTGTGAATAAGGTTTTAGACTGAACCAGCTGAAAGTTTGAAAAAGTACTTTCGTATACTCTGTCATCCTAAAACCAAAAATGGAACTCTACCAGGAATTAACTAAAGATGTCCGGTTTGCCGAAGGCCTGAAATCCTGCATGAATTGCGGAGTTTGCACAGCCATCTGCCCCGCAGCCGAATTTTACGACTACGATCCGAGGATCATTGCCGGAATTGTCCAATCAAAAGACGAAAAGCGAATAGAAGAACTCCTGAAAAGCGAGACCATTTGGTATTGCGGCGAATGCATGTCGTGTAAGACGCGTTGTCCCCGGGGCAATACTCCCGGATTAATCATCATGGCCTTGCGGACATTGTCTCAGGAACTGGGCTATTTTACCGAGTCGGAAAAAGGGAGGCAGCAGCTGGCAATCAAGCGGGCTGTGGGCGAAAATATCGTAAAAAGCGGATATTGTATTCTTCCTGAAAACCTGGTTCCTGAATTACATCCGGAGTTAGGGCCTGTAGGCGAATGGATTTTTGAGAATAAGGAAAAGGTATACGAGCGTGTAGGTGCCAATTACAATGGGAACGGCGAAGGTGCGTTGAGAAAGATACCCAAAGAATCGCTGGATGAGATATATCGTATTTTCGAAGTAACCGGAGGATTTGACCGCTTCGACAAAATAGAACAATTTTCAAAAGAAAAAGCAGAAAGCATGGGTTATCCTGAAGGTAAGGATAACTATTCTGATTATGTGAACCATATTTTTACTGCCAATAACGGCAAACACAACCGACAATAATGAAACGAGAAGGTAAAATACAGGTCTGGCAGGATTATCAAAAAGAAATTGCCGATGATCATTACTTCTATGTTCGGAGCTGCATCCGTCAAAACTTTTTTCCGGGTTCGGAGCAAACATTTTTAAAGATTCTGCGCAAAGAGTTAGGTAAAGACATATACGAAAATCCGCACCACACAACTTGTTCCGGAATTGGTTATCATTCAGACGTTGTTCCTTTTGATACCATCCAGACTATCGTAGCCCGGCAGTTTGCCTTGATGACAGAGGCCGGGTACAAGAATCTTGCAGTTTCATGTATTACCTCGTTTGGTATCTACAACGAAATTATCGAAACCTGGAAGGAGTTTCCTTCTGAGTTGGAAAAAGTTCGGAATTTTCTCAAAAAAGCTACTGGCCGCGAATTTGAGATTCCGGAAAATGTGGCGCATGCCAGCGATATCATATACAAATTCAGACAGCAGATTGCAGCGCAGGGGAAGAACCGGCTGATCAATCAGCAAACAGGAAAACCGCTGAAAGTAGTGGAACACATTGGTTGTCATTACTCCAAGATGTTTCCGAGTAAGGGCGTCGGCGGAGCGGAATTTCCGCACGTTTTGGTCGGAATGATCGAGGCTTGGGGAGGCGATGTTGTTGATTATCCGGAAAGGCGTCATTGTTGTGGATTTGGTTTCAGGCAATACCTGGTCATGTCCAATCGCGGCTATTCGGTTTCCAATTCGCGGAAGAAGTTTGAATCGATGGAACCTTACCATCCCGATGCGATTGTAAGCAACTGTCCGGGTTGCCCGATGTTTCTCGATCGCTGGCAATATGTCATTGAAGAAATGGAAGGTAAAACGTATGGTC
The DNA here is from genome assembly GCA_016788685.1 of Prolixibacteraceae bacterium. Classification (GTDB taxonomy): domain Bacteria; phylum Bacteroidota; class Bacteroidia; order Bacteroidales; family Prolixibacteraceae; genus Aquipluma. The sequence goes on from JAEUSS010000325.1 coordinate 5,542, forward strand.
AAAACGGACAAGGGATTCCGGTGCTGACTTATGAGGAAATGGCCGGATTGGTGCTCGGGTACAACCCTTGGGATATGGGTATGCAAATGCATCAGACCAATGTGGAGCCGTTGCTCGACAAGATGGGAATCTCATACGATCCCAATCTGAAATACGCCGGCAAAGATGGAAAACTAATCGGTAACCCGATACCGGTAGGTTGCGGTGGCTGAAAATGGATGATCACTGCAATGCGATGAAATAATAAAATACTTTGGGTTCAGCGATAATTCTGATCTTGGCCCGAAATCTTTAACCTGAAACTTGACCTGTGAAACACATAGTAATAATAGGAGGCGGAATCGCCGGAATGGAGGCTGCCTGTGCCCT
>JAEUSS010000338.1 GCA_016788685.1 Prolixibacteraceae bacterium
ATCCATAGCAACCATCGGGGTTGTTTTATCCTGATGTACGATGACCTTCAGGCCATTCGCTAACTGGGTACGTTCAAAATGTATCATATTCAGCTTACGGTTTACGGCTTACGGCTTGCGAGAAAATAACTCGCAGCCCGCACACCGAAACATTTCAAGTTTAACATTCAAATTCGTCAGTGTTCACACGCATTTTGGCGGCATGGTACTCCGCAATCAGATTTTTCATAATCGTTTCAACCGGAAGAACTTCATTGATAATGGAGGCCACCTGCCCGATCTCCAGTTCTCCTTCAGCCAGATCGCCCTCGAACATGCCTTTTTTTGCACGTCCTTTACCCAGCAGTTCCCGAAGTACCGATCCGTCGGCACCTTCCAGTTCGAGCTTATTGACCGTTTGAAAAAACTCATTCTTGATCAGCCGGACCGGACCAATTTTCTTCAGTGCCAGCTTGGTATCACCTTCGGCCAACCCGGTAACCAGCTTTTTAAAATCAGGATGAGCCGATGACTCCTCTGAAATAGCAAAACGAGATCCGATCTGAACGCCATCGGCCCCCAAGACCATAGCTGCAAGCATGGCCTCACCGGTTCCGACACCACCCGCAGCCATCAGCGGCAAGCTGGTTACCCTCCTGACAGCCGGAATTAATGTCATTGTCGTTGTTTCTTCTTTCCCGTTGTGTCCGCCGGCTTCAAATCCTTCGGCAACAATGGCATCCACTCCGGCCTCTTCACATTTCAGGGCAAAAGCCGAACTGGCAATCACATGCGCTACAATTATTCCACGCTCCTGCAGCCATGCAGTCAGTTTCTTCGGACTTCCGGCAGAAGTGAAAACAATCGGAACCTTTTCTTCCGCGATGATATTTATAATGGCTTCCAGTTCAGGATAAAACAGCGGGACATTTACACCAAACGGCTGATTGGTGGCTAATTTCGTTTTCTGAATGTGCTCGCGAAGGGTTTCCGGGTGCATCGAACCGGCGCCGAGAAGCCCCAGCCCGCCGTTGTTACTGACAGCCGAAGCCAGCCGCCAGCCACTGCACCAGACCATTCCGGCCTGAATTATCGGATATTTTATCCCGAAAAGTTTACAAATCCGGTTCTCCATGTCATTTTTTTTTTTGCAAAAATCCGACACAAAGGTAGAAAATTAATGGGGAATGACTGATTAAGCCCGGCAGTACCTGCGGAATTAAAAATGAGGAAATAAATGAGAAGCCGGTGACACTCGTAACAGATTCCGCTTCCGGCGTTAAGCTTCTTCGACAATCACTTTTTCGAGTTCGGTAGTAAGTTGCACCAACGAAATCTTGTGCATCAGTTCGCCTTTAATGGCGAGTGAAATCGAACCTTTCTCTTCTGAAACAACGATAGCCAATGCATCAGTCACTTCTGAAACACCCAAAGCCGCCCGGTGCCTGAGTCCCAAAGCCGGATCAAGGTCGGTCCTTTCGGTAATGGGCAAAATACATCGTGCAGCCGCAATCCGGTTGCCAACAATAATAACGGCGCCATCGTGCAACGGTGTATTTTTAAA
>JAEUSS010000351.1 GCA_016788685.1 Prolixibacteraceae bacterium
TATTTTCCATCCGGAGACTAAAATGGTTATCGAGTGAAATGGTTTTACCTTTTCGGTTGTGGCTGATCAGCCGGATAGTTCCATCCGGGATATGAACTACTCCGATGTGCAAATTATCCAGATAATCAGACAACAGGTGAAAAAAATCTTCGAACTCGACTTTGGGTTTCGCTTGCTTCAGGAGGGCAAAATTTTCGTAATAAATTTGGGGGGCTTGAATGCTCAGCGTGTCAACAGAAAGCTTTTTATTAAAGAAAGCTTCGTGAAAATCAGCATTTGTAAGGGATAATTCAGGAATAGTAAACTCGTACAATTCGGAGCGGCTGTACTGTTTAAGTAAACTTTCCATGTTTTCTCCTGAAACCGGAGAAAGGTGCAGATTCTGAAATCTGGCCTGTTTATTCCGGGTCGAAATCGTAAGATTCCGGATAGTCAGTTTATGCAGCTGATCAACCAGTTGCATCTGGTAATTATTGAAAGCCAGCTCAATCTGATTTGCAAAAAACAACCGGTCGGTTTTTCGTGCACTGATTTCGTCCAGCGCAAAACCACTCAGCTGCAATTTTACTGCCGACTGAATATTCCCCGTTTTTAAGACACCGGTTTTATTTATCAACTGTACTTTTCCTTCCTGAACAGAAACCTGATCGGCATAAATTCCCTTGATATAGTTTGAAATCAGCTGGTAAATGAAGCTTGTATTTTCAGGTGCCGTTTTTTCTTCTGCAACCCTGTTCCGGGTTATTTTCACTTCCGGATTAAACAGGTTTATGGCCTGAAATGCAAAACGTTTTTCGTGGAAAGCTTTTTTAAAATTCAGAAAATCGAAGCGTATACTGTCACAACCTGCCTCGATCGTATTTTGCCGACGGGTAATGCTGCTCCCGCCCTGAACCGGGTAAAGCTGAATGTTCTTAACCAGAATTGATTTTTCGATTGTAGAAAGATGCAGATATCCGGCTCTCATCCGGTGAATGTTGTCGCCCAATGTTAATTCATATTCCGAAGCCGAAAAGTTTATCTTTTTTGCGTAGAATATTCTGCTGGTGTCCTTCAACGAAACAGAATCGAGCAGAAAATCGTGAAGACCGAGGTTGATGTTTTTCAGTTCCTGCTGGTTGACTTTATCTTCAGGAGCTTTATAAAGCATTAAGTGAGCATTTCGCAACTTAAAATCCCGGATACTGACGCTTGAGAATTCTTCTTTAATCAATTCGTATAAATCCAGTTCGTCAATCGTTCCGTTGCCCGATTTCAACTTTTTGTTCCCGGGCCAATAGTTGATCTCGGCATCGGTAAGTATCATCGAATCTATCGGAATCTCGTTACCCTTATAGAATTCGTGAATATACTTGCTGGTCAATTTTATCTGCGGAACAGAAATAAAATACCGTCCTTTGGATGAATATCTTTCAGCAACGGGCTTTAGTTCAACATTTTGAGCTTCTATAAAAGAACGCTTAAGTGAATAGGTGACCAATCCTGCATTTAATGAATGAATGCTGTCGCCCAGCTTATTCTGGTAGTTCTGCATTCTGAGATAAATGTCTTCTGCGTCAAACAGTTTGTCTGCGTCGGGTAACAAAACCGAATCGGTATAGAAATTCAGAATCCCGATGGTAATGTTCTCTGCTTTCGCCAGCTTTTTAGTGTCACCCAACAAATTATAAAAATCAAAACTGGCGTTGCTGAGTTCAATTTTGCCAATTTTAACAGATTTAAAACCACGTGTAACCAACGGCCTAAGTTCCTGCAATACCGTAGCGATGTTGTCGGTCTGATCTTCGGCACCACTTTTTTTTCCGTGAATCTTCAGTTCGGGCTGACTAATCAATATCTCAGCAATCTCCAATTTACCCTTGAACAGCAACTGAAGCAGGCGAATCCCTCCGAAACGGATGTTGGGTGATGCGAAAGAATAATATTGCTTATTCGCAGAGAGCGTACCTGTCAAATTGGTTACAGAATCGGACGGATGAAACGAAACCTGGTTCATTTCCAATCCCCAATGCCTGAAATTGAGTTCCAGATTATCAAAGGAGAGTTCGTATTTTCCTTTTGATTTTTTTGCGATAAATTCTGAGAGATTTTTATTCAGATAACTCTGCGCTTCGAAATACAGGAATGCACTCAATGCTAAAACTATCAGAATCAACACTGAAAGGATAGCTGTTAACGTTCTTCCTATTTTTTTTCGAAAGTTTATCATCGCTCCCTGGACTCGTTAATTCATGCTCCAGAAGTTTTAATCCTGATGTGCATGAAGTCTTGTTAATATAGACCTTAATATTATGAAAAAAGTTGCTTTCCGGAAAAATATTAATCGATGTTTCTCCCGAAGGATCAGATATAAAAAGCCGGCGACGGCAAAAGGTATGATAATAAATCAATTACCTGCTGCCGCCGCCAAAATATCAATCTGTTCAGTTGCCCGGTTTATCGGGTTAAAACTAAACGCCCAATTCTGCAAAAGTTTTTTCTATAATATCAATTGCTGCGTTCAACTGCTCTTCGTTGATAATCAGTGGTGGTGTAAACCGAATAATGTGCTCGTGTGTTGGCTTGGCAAGCAGCCCGTTGTTTTTCAGGGCAATACAAACATCCCAAGCCGATATCCCGTTAACTGATCTGATTACTACCGCATTCAGCAATCCTTTTCCGCGAACAAGTTCAATTAAATCAGAATTAATGGTTTTTAATCGTTTTCTGAAAATCTTACCCAATTTTTCGGCATTTTCAGCCAGCTTCTCTTCCCTTATAACTTCGAGTGCGGCAATAGCAACTTTAGCGGCAACCGGATTTCCCCCATAAGTTGATCCGTGCTCCCCGGACTTAATGGTCAGCATTATCTCATTGTCAGCCAATACGCAGGAAACGGGTAACATACCTCCTGAAATGGCTTTTCCCAAGACCAGAATATCCGGACGCACGTCCTCGTGGTCGCAGGCTAACATTTTTCCCGTTCGCGCAAGTCCGGTCTGAACTTCATCGGCAACAAACAGCACATGATGCTTCTTACACAAATCAAAAGCCTTGCGCAGGTAACCATCTTCGGGCACATATACGCCAGCTTCAGCCTGAATCGGCTCAACCAGCATACCTGCTACATTCGGGTCTTTAAGCGCTTTTTTCAGTGCTTTTATGTCGTTATAAGGGATATTGATGAAACCCGGAGTGTACGGACCGTAATCGTTGTATGAATCAGGATCGGACGACATTGAAACAATAGTAATGGTCCTTCCGTGGAAATTACCGTTACATACTATAATTTTAGCTTCGCCTTTGGGTACTCCTTTTACCTTGTATGCCCATTTTCGTATCAGTTTCAGGGCTGTTTCGTCGGCTTCGGCTCCCGAGTTCATCGGCAACATTTTATCGTAACCAAACAGTTTGGCAGTGTATTCTTCCCACTCTCCCAAAACATCGTTGTAAAATGCCCGCGATGTAAGAGCCAGTTTCTGCGCCTGGTCGGTCAGCGCCTTTACAATCTTCGGGTGACAATGACCTTGATTTACTGCGGAATAAGCCGAAAGAAAGTCAAAATATTTTTTCCCTTCAACATCCCAGACATAAATACCTTCTCCGCGTTCCAAAACCACCGGTATCGGATGATAATTGTGAGCTCCGTACCTGGCTTCACGATCCATATAATCCTTTGCACTTAACTTCTTCATATGCTTAAATTTAGTTATCAGACTACAGAATTAACTATATTTTGGCCGATTTCAAATGATTTTTTCCTGTTATAGAATATGGTTGAGATACCGGATCAGGCGGTAGCTATATCAATTTTATTTGAAGAAATCTCCGCCACTTTGTATTCGAAATTTTTTCAGACGAAAAAAACTATATTTGTCACCACAACCTGATCTTTGAATCTAGTTTCTATGCGGTATCGATTTGATTATTATGCTTTATTGGGTCTGTTTGTATTGGGTTTTATAATTCCCGGATACAATCAAACAACCAGTCCGGCAGGCAAAGATTCCAGACTTGACTTGCTCATAAGAAAAGCCAATTCACTAGTCAATACTCCTGCAAATCACGATAGTGTACAAGTTATCCTAAATAAGGCAGATTTACTGGTATCCGGTTCAGCAGATCAGCACCTGTCCATTGAAATTCTGATCCTGAAAGGTGTAAACAAGTTTAATGCTGCCGACTACGAGCAGGCTATTGACTATTTTTACCAGGCCCTCGACCGGTCAGAACAAGTTCATGATTCAATTCAGGAAGCTAAGGCCAATTATAACCTGGGAAAAGTCTATAATGAACTGGAAGAATATGACGAATCGATCAGCTTTTTTGAAAAATCACTAAAAACCAGTCAAACGCTTAAAGACTCGGCTCTGGTTGCCAAAATTTTCCAGAATATCGCAATCTCTTATCAGAATAAAAAAGACATATCCAACGCCTTAAAATACAATGAGAAAGCAAACAAACTGGCGGTTCTGATAAAAGACACTGTGATGATTATTGATGTGACAAACAATTTTGGCACAATTGCATACGATCAGCAAAAACTGGACGAAAGCCTCTCTTTTTACCGGAAAGCGCTTGACCTGTATCGTGTCATCAACGACAAACATGGTATTGCATTCGCATACAACAACATCGGATTGGTTTATCTCGATAAAAAGGAATACGAAAAATCGCTGAACTATTTCAACAAGTCGCTGGCTCTTGCAACCGAATTGGACTTGCTTGATTTTAAAGGCGATATCTACGGAAACCTCACCATTTACTATGAACAGATAAAAGATTACAAAAAAGCATATTACTATTACGATCAGTTCAACATTGTGCACGATAGCCTGGCAGGGGAGAAGAAGCATAAGATGATTAGCCAGGTTCAGGCAAAATATCAATTACAGAAAAATAACCGGGAACTTGAAGAGCTGAAAAACAAAAACCAGTCTCAGCAAAATACCATCAACAGCGCAAAGTCGGTTCAAGGTTATCTGGTTGCTCTGGCTCTTTTATTCGTCATATTAATTACAGCTACTTTTTATCTTTTGTTCAAGGAGAAAAAACTGGCGCGTGAACTAAAACTGAGAACCGAAGAGTTGCATCACCTGAATGTTTCAAAAGATAAATTCTTCTCCATTATCGCTCATGATCTAAAAAATCCGTTTAACGTATTGGTGAGTTATACGAGCATCCTGAAGACTGACCTGCAGATGTTCTCGGACGATGAACTGCAGCAGATTATTTCAGATCTGAATCAGGCCGCAGAAAATGGCTTCAATCTGTTACAGAATTTGTTGCTGTGGACACGGTCGCAAACCAACCGGATCCACGTCTTTAAAACCAACTTCAATTTATCTGATATTTTCGAGCAGGTAAAAAGCCTGGTCGAATTAAATCTGCTTGCCAAAAATCAAACACTCACCCTGAATATCGATCAACATCTGACCGTTTATGCCGATAAAGACATGATTTCAACAATATTGCGAAACCTGGTCTTTAACGCAATCAAATTTTCATCCCAGGGCGCCGAAATTGTCGTGAAAGCCGAATTAAACGGCTCTTCCGTCAGAGTTGATGTGATTGATTCGGGAATTGGGATAGCAACTGAAAATATTGAGAAATTGTTCATGATTGACGACAACACCACCACCCAAGGTACTGAAGGAGAAACGGGAACCGGGCTTGGCCTTGTCATTTGCCGTGAGTTTATTGAAAAAAATGACGGTTCAATTTGGGTAAAAAGCAAATTGGGCGAAGGATCTGCCTTTTCTTTTACAGTTCCGCGAGGATCGGATCAGGGAAAAGCTTCGCAAAAAAACAGCACTGACACCGAAAATTATCAAAGAGCTAAGCGGACCGGGTCTACTTCCACAAGTGTATAATTGCCATTTCGAAAAACAGAAAGAGGATAGCCAAAGCGATAAAATATTTCCATAACTGCTCCCCGTTATTCAAATCCTGAAGGGTCTCGCTGAAATTCTGCTCTGATGCCCTGATCAATCCGAACTGTTTAAACTTATCCGCCTGAATCAGCTTTTTAAGATCTTCTTCCGAATAAAATTCAGGAACCGACTCTTTTCTGGGAAAATTGTACGAAACCGGCTGAAGCACCTGATTTCCGGATTTTACCAGGTAATGTCCGGCCTCCAAAGGCAGTTGCTCTACCGCCAACTGTCGCTTGCCCGATCCGGCCTCCCGGCTTGAAGTCAGGAACTCATCCCTGGTCAGGCTGTTGACTATCGTTATTTCGCCTGCTGTTTGGTTTGGTCTCAGCAGCACAGACTCGTCACTGCCGACAGAATATGAATACCTTT
>JAEUSS010000355.1 GCA_016788685.1 Prolixibacteraceae bacterium
ATCCGTTTTTGTTAATATGATCCATTTTTGACAGCTTCAGAATAAACCGGGAACCACAATCAACTCCTGCACAATTTATTCCGAAACGTCAGACGAATCTGCCACCTCTCCGTACTTTCGTTCCGAATACCATGCAGCGCCAATCAGTATAAAAACCAGTATAATAGCTACATATAACATATTAGGGATTGGAGGCGGATCACCTTGCGCATAAGAATGCATACCGGACAAGTAATAATTCACCCCAAAAAATGTCATCAATACCGAACTCAACCCAATTAAAGCCAGACTATTTAATGCCAGCGTACTTTTCAATCCCGGAACTTTCCGCAAGTGAAGGATGACAGAATAAACCAAAATGGTAACTAAAGCCCATGTTTCTTTGGGATCCCACCCCCAATATCTTCCCCATGACTCGTTGGCCCAGATTCCTCCGATGAAACACCCGATTGTAAGCATTAAGAGTCCAATCATCAGAGCCATTTCAATGATGTAAGAAACTTCGAGTATCGTGTAACTTATATTTTTATCATTCTTTCTGTTTCTCAGAATCATCAGCACCAGGTTTAACATTCCCAGCAGAGCGCCCATCGCCAGGAATCCGTAACTCGCGGTAATGATCGCCACATGAACAATCAGCCAGTATGATTTCAGCACAGGAACAAGATTGGTGATTTCAGGATTCATCCAACTCATTCCGGCAACGAAGAGAATAATAGATGTCAGAAGCGTTGTTACCGCCAAGGTTATAGGCGACCTCTGCATAAAGATAAACCCCGAAAGACTGGTAGCCCAACCAACATAAATCATGGTTTCATAGCCGTTACTCCATGGAGCATGACCAGAAATATACCACCTGACGGCCAAGCCCGTGGTATAAATAATAAATGTAATAAATATGAGAACACTACCGGTATTGATATATTTTGTAAAACTTGCCGTGGGTTTAAATATCAGTACAAAATGTAATACTAGCAAAACAAAGCCAAACAACATATATATCTTAGCTAATTTGCCAAAGATGTTCCATTCGTTATACATAATCTCCAGCTTTATTTTTGCCGGGGAAGGAATGATCTCAGCACCGTAGGTACTCTGGAACTTTTTGATGTATCCCAAATACTCATCGGTCTTAGACCAGTTACCTGAAATTACTGAATTGTTATACTCGCTGTAATACAAATCCAATATATGACCGGCAAAGTCAGCGTCTTCCTTTTTCATCGCTTCGGGAAGTGCCGCCGAAGTAACCCAGGTTTTATGCACATCGTCCGGCACCGGGAATATCTTTAAAAAGTCTCCCCGAAATATCTGGTAACAAATATTTATCCTCTCATCTAGGTTAATAATCTCCTTGTCCAGTTTATTCCGTAAAGTTTGCTTTTTGTTGTAGGCATGCTGAACCATTTCATTTAGCCTGTAATTGCCCGATTGGTCGAACATTTGAGCAAACGAAACCAATCCCGAAGAAATGCCAAGTAGTTTCTGTAGCTCCACATTGGCAACCTTCACCATTGGTACAGCTTTCCACTTATCCGGATTAGCGCTCATATCAAGAAACAGCCCGACTGCCGACATTCCATCCCAGTGGTCTTTCTTCGAGATCTTTCTGAGCAGATCAGATGCCAGTGTATTAACCGGCTCTACCCTTCCATGATGATCCTGAACCAACAATTCGCCAAACGAATCAATATGCTTTTTTTGCAGTTGCGAATTTCCGGCTGCAGAAACAGGATTCACCCCCACTCCAACTCCCGACACGATCATCGCAATAGCCAACACCTTAGACGACCTGCGCATATCCTGAAGTTTAGAACTCAAACGAACAAGGGTCTGAAAACGGCTGTTTTTGCTAAAAACAGTAAAAACCATACCTAAAATCATCAGAAAATATCCCAGATAAGAAATAAAAGTTCCCCAATAATCCTGATTGACCGATAGGATAGTGCCTTTTTCATCCTGATCAAAAGAGGACTGAAAAAAACGATATCCATTATAATTCAATATATTATTCATAAAAATACGAAAAGGGCGCTCCGCCGATAAAGCCGGATCCTGAAGTGTTATCTCACTGGCATAAGACGAAGGGCTGTTTGACCCCGGATACCTTTCGAGCTGAAAATCGCGAAGAAAAATATTAAAAGGCAGTTCACGGACAATTGAACCATAAGAAAGACCCAACTGGATTCCGTTGATTGTGAGAACCTCAGGCCTGGAGGCTGCACCATCCTTCTGAAAAATATTAATCTTCCGGACTTCATTTCCGGAAGTAATCTTTGCTGTAAACGCATCGACTCCACCCATCCCTGACTCTCCGGAAAGTTGAACTAAGGCAGGAGTTGCCTTAGGCAAATAACTTTTGAAAACAAACCCAGATTTATCAATCACATAAAAACTTTTTTCCTTCACCGGATGGGAAATAAAAGGAAGCAAAATTTCTGCAGTTTGTCCCGCCATCGTGGACACCAAAACCGTATCAGTGCAAACCATCGACAAACCTTTACCTGCCCGACTAAAAACAACAGAAGCTGAACCTTCGCCGGTTTCGAATCCAAAACTTGCCGATGGCATTATCTTCTTTTCGTTGTGCATCAAAACAAAGTCAGTCCGTTCGGCCTGTCCATCGCTATAAATCAAAGAAATAACTGGCAGCCCTTCAGCGTCAGGAACAAGTGTCTCCGATGCACTGGGAACAAATATTTCATTTTCAACAACTACCTCTTTCCCATCAATTTCAATAGTCTCTTTAAACTGATTGTTGGTATTTGGCGTAAATTTAACTTTTGACAAATTTACTACCTCATTTCCATTCGATTTAGCTTTCAGCGTAACATAGGTCGTCTCAGAAACCACTTTATTAGTTGCTTCCCCCTCCCTGATGTGCATACTCCCCTCAAAACCAAAGTAACGGGTAACTCCAGCCCCAACTATAATGAAGATGAATGACAGATGAAACAGCAGAATCGCCCATTTTTTGCGCGACACCAACTTGTATTTGAACACACTCCCCGCCAGATTCACTACTCCCAGGAAAAGTAACAATTCAAACCACCTGGCCTGATATATGAGCACCTGGGCTGTAGCAG
>JAEUSS010000357.1 GCA_016788685.1 Prolixibacteraceae bacterium
AATCCTTCAGTTCGGCGAAGGCAATTTCTTACGTGCTTTTACCGACTGGATTGTCAACAAAATGAATAAAGAAGTTGACTTCAACGCAGGAATTGATGTGGTACAGCCACTTCCGACCGGAATGGTTAACCTGCTGAATGATCAGGAAGGACTTTACCATGTATACCTGAAAGGAATTAAGAACGGCCAGCCCGTTAAAGAATATTCACTGGTTGACTGCGTTAACGAAGGAATCAATCCGTACACCGACTTTGATAAGTACGAGCAGTCGTACCTGAATCCGGACCTCCGATTTGTATTCTCGAACACCACCGAAGCCGGTATCGTGATGGACGAAACCGACACTTTGGATATGCAGCCTCAAAAATCATTTCCGGGGAAAGTAGCCGCCTTGCTTTACCACAGATATAAAGCTTTTAACGGAGCCGCCAATAAAGGACTGATCTTTTTTGCCTGTGAACTGATCGACAAAAACGGTGATATGCTCAAAAAATATGTACTTCGACATGCCAATAACTGGAACCTCGAAGATGGGTTTGTCAGTTGGGTAAATCAATCCTGTGCATTTTGCAACACGCTGGTCGACCGTATCGTTCCCGGGTTCCCGAAAGACGAAATAAAGAAAATCCAGCAGGAACTGGGGTATGATGACAATCTGGTTGTCGTCGGCGAATACTTCCACTTTTGGGTTATCGAAGCTCCGGAATGGGTGCAGGCTGAATTCCCGGCCGAGAAAGCGGGACTGGATGTCAAATTTGTGAAAGACATGACCCGCTTCCGCGAACAAAAAGTTCAGGTTTTAAATGGCTGCCATACCGGAAGTTACGCCGTATCGTACCTCAGCGGCCTGGAAACTGTACGCGAAGCTTTTGAAAATCTGGAAGTTGGCAACTTCATGAAGGAACTGGTTTACGATGAAGTTCTGCCGGTACTCGACGGAACCGAGAAAGAACTCCGTTCGTTTGCTCACAAAATTCTGGAGCGTTTCCGTAATCCGTATATCCGCCATTTGTGGCAGAGCATTGCCCTCAATGCCATGTCGAAATGGGAAACCCGCAATTTGCCCAGCCTGATAAGTTATTACGAATCAAACGGCATGCTTCCGCAAAAACAAGTATTTTCACTGGCAGCTATGATAGCCTATTTCAAAGGCGAAAGCAACGGCGTGAGCTATCCGGTTCAGGATGACCAATGGATACTGGATTTTTATAAAGAAGCCTGGTCCGAATGTGACGGAAGACCTGTCTCGGTTCAAAGATTGGTTGAGAAGGTGCTGAAACTTGATAAAATATGGAAACGTGATTTGAATGAAATCCCCAACCTGACAATTTCGGTCACTTGCTATTTATTCCTGATCGAACAAGTCGGTATGAAAAAGGCTGTAAAAGCAGTATTGAGCAAAAACAACCCGCTGATGAAGATTGGCTAAAACGATACGGGATGCGAGTTGGTTGTTGCGGATTATCATTAGCCCTTAATACCTAACCCCATCCTGAAACTTTTAACTCACAACAATTTTAACATGGCAAAATTCATAAAACTTAATCCGAACGATAATGTGGCTGTTTGCCTGGAGGCCGCACAAAAAGGAGAAACTGCAATTTTCGGCAATCAGCAGGTTGTACTGACCGATGACATTCCGCTTGGACACAAAGTTGCACTTCAGTCCATCGCAATGAATACCCACATCATCAAATACGGTGCGCCGATTGGTCATGCCACGGCACCGATTTCGTCCGGGGGGCACGTTCATACACAAAATATGAAAACCAATTTATCCGGAACCATAACTTATTCGTTCGCCCAAAAGCTGAACGAATTAAAGTATGCCAAGCGTAATCTGACTTTCAACGGATACCGACGGACAACCGGCCATGCCGGAATCCGGAACGAAATCTGGGTCGTCCCCACGGTCGGCTGTGTTAATGGTCAGGCCCAGCAAATCATCAACCTCTTCCAAAAAGAGGTAAACCCTGAAAATATCGATGCAATTGAAGTTTTCAAGCACAATTACGGCTGCTCTCAATTGGGAGATGACCACATCAATACCCAAAAAGCGCTGGCGCAAATCATCAATCACCCGAATGCCGGTGGTGTTTTGGTGCTCGGACTGGGCTGCGAAAACAACCAGATTGCACACCTGAAAAGATTTATTGGGGAGTACGATCCGGAGCGGATCAAATTTTTGGTTGCCCAGGATGTTGAGGATGAGATTGAGGCCGGAGTTGAACTTCTGAAAGAGATATACGAAAAAATGCAGCACGATCGCCGGGAAGCCATTCCGCTTTCGAAACTGAAAGTAGGCCTCAAATGTGGAGGATCTGACGGTTTCTCAGGAATTACAGCTAATCCGTTGGTTGGTGCATTTTCCGATTTCCTGATCGCTCAGGGCGGAACAACTGTGCTGACTGAAGTCCCGGAAATGTTTGGCGCCGAAACAATTTTAATGGCCCGCGCCAAAGACCGCGCAACTTTCGACAAAATAGTGAGCCTGATCAACGATTTTAAAGATTATTACATGCAGCACAATCTTCCGGTGTACGAAAATCCGTCGCCGGGGAATAAAGACGGCGGCATTTCAACTCTTGAAGACAAATCGTTGGGATGCACCCAAAAAGGAGGCTCGGCCACTGTAATGGATGTGCTAAAATATGCCGAGCCAATCAAGGAGAAAGGGCTGAATTTGCTGTCGGCTCCGGGAAACGATCTGGTAGCCTCATCAGCACTGGGCTTCAGCGGATGCCAGCTGATACTCTTTACTACCGGGCGCGGAACACCTTTTGGAAGTTTTGTGCCGACAATGAAAATTTCGACCAATACGGCACTTTTCAGCAAAAAGAAAAACTGGATTGATTTTGACGCCGGACAACTGCTCGACGGCAAAACCATGGACGAACTGCTTGAAATGTTTATTCTGTATGTTATTGAAGTTTCGGGTGGCAAAAAGCTAAAACACGAAGAAAGCGGATTCAGGGAAATTGCCATTTTTAAAACCGGAGTGACGTTGTAAAATATCCAGGTTCAGATTCCGGGCATTGTTCCGGATCTGAACCTCCTGAAAACAAAAAAAGTGTCCGTTTCTGAACACTTTTTTGAGCGGGAGACGAGATTCAAACTCGCGACCCTTAGCTTGGAAGGCTAATGCTCTATCGACTGAGCTACTCCCGCATTTAATTAACTATTTATGACTTATTACCGGAGGCGAAATTCACCATTTATAACTCATCATTCACAATTACATTGTGGGGAGAGCAGGATTCGAACCTACGAAGACGTACGTCATCTGAGTTACAGTCAGACCCAGTTGGCCACTTTGGTATCTCCCCGATCAATATTTTCAGAACTTACTTTTTAATGAGCCGAATCACAGATTCGAACTGTGGACCCCGAGATTACAAATCACGTGCTCTGGCCAACTGAGCTAATTCGGCAAAAAAGCGGGTAAGCTACCTGTATCGCACCGCTCAACCATTTACCCTTGCTGCCTTCCGACCCTGGGGGAATTCAACAGGAGCTAGTCGTACAGGACTTACCCGGCGACAAAAGTAGAAAAAAAAGCCTTGCCTGCAAATGAAATCAAAGGCTCCCTGTGTTTTTTTTTCAGAAGGACAAACTAATCCTTTAGCGCTCAATTATCTATTCAGTAAAAAAAAATCACCTTTTTTTGTGCAGTCAGGCTTAATGGTTGATTTCAGGGCCATCTTTCCGGGTCTGCCATGCACAGAGCCCGGTTGTCAGGAGCTGAAAGCGGCCCCAAATCCTTCCGCCGCTGCGGAAACTAAAGCAAACGACAATGATTTTTATAAAAAAACAAAATATGCCCCGAATACCCTGTGCTGTCGATAAAATCAAATATATTTGTTAATCACAATTCAAAACGACACTATGGAACAAAAATCTACTTTCTGGCGATCAGCAATGATCTATGGCCTGTATCTGGGAATATTCTTCACGCTCTATTCTGTTATTTTATACGTAGCAGGACAAACCCAGAATAAAAGTTTAGCACTCATCTCGTACCCGCTTTTTGCTATTGGTATTGTGCTTGCCCAAATTTCTTACCGGAACCGCGAATTGCACGGAGCAATCAGTTACGGGCAGGCGCTTGGATTTGGTGTTGCTGCAATGTTTTTCAGCGGAATCATATCAGCTCTTTATACGCTGATTATTTTTAAGATTGATCCAAACCTGGTTGAGCAGATGAGGATCATGCAGGAAGAGAACCTGTTAAAGCAAGGCATGAGCGAAGACCAGATTGAAGCAGCAATGGCCATCACCGCAAAAATGATGACCCCGGGATGGTTATCAATCATGGGATTGTTTGGTTCCGTAATTGCCGGAACAATTATATCTT
>JAEUSS010000363.1 GCA_016788685.1 Prolixibacteraceae bacterium
GAAAGCTGCCAAAATAATTAATGATATCGTTCTTCAATATCGTCAAAAGTATCTCACCAGCGATGCGCAGGATGTGTTAGCCATGACTGCCTTTCAGTTTGTGTTGAAAACGATTGAGCTTGAAGAGAAAGCAGATCATTCGCCTATGTTTGATGAGTTGAAACGACTCGATGAAGATTTAGGAGATTATTTATCATTAAGGGAATAAATTTTATCATATAATCGAAAACCCGCATTTTTTATCTAAATTCCGGACTTCTCAGGGAAATCCGGTTTTTGGGTTTAAAATGCGGGTTTTTTAGTCTAAACAAGTTTAATTAATAACAAATGGAGATTATATATGCCATATCTGGCTTTTTAGGAGGTGGGGTCCTTTCCTATTTCATGTGGGACAAAGCCTTGAAGAGTAAAAAAAGGAAAATTATAAACGAAGCTGTTGCCGAAGGTGAGGTTATAAAGAAAGATAAAATCTTACAGGCTAAAGAGAAGTTTCTTCAGTTAAAATCGGAACACGAAGAATACATCAACGAAAAAAGCAGCAAGGTCAACAACTTTGAAGCGAAACTTAAACAGCGCGAAGCAGGGTTAAATCAGCGGAGAGATGAACTCAACCGCAGTATTAAAGATTTTGAAACTTCGAAGCACGAAGTGGATCTTATTCGGGAAAACCTGAACAATCAGCTGGAGTTGCTTGAAAAGAAGGAACATGAAGTTGAAAATTTGCATCGTCAGCACCTGGAAAAACTGGAAGTTCTTTCGGGTTTGTCTGCCGAAGAAGCCAAAGCGCAACTGGTTGAATCGTTGAAAAACGAGGCTAAAACCGAAGCAATGTCTTACATCAATGAGATTATGGAAGAGGCAAAACTTTCGGCCAATAAAGAAGCTAAGAAGGTTGTCGTTAAAACCATTCAGCGTGTTGCAACTGAAACGGCCATCGAAAACTCCGTTACAATTTTCCATATCGAAAGTGATGAGATTAAAGGTCGTATTATTGGCCGCGAAGGACGTAACATCCGCGCACTGGAAGCTGCAACCGGAATAGAAATCATCGTTGATGATACTCCGGAAGCGATTGTTCTTTCGGGCTTCGATCCGGTACGCCGTGAGATTGCCCGTCTGGCATTGCACCAGTTGGTTACTGACGGCCGTATTCACCCGGCACGCATTGAAGAAGTGGTTGAGAAAGTACGCAAACAAGTTGAAGAAGAAATTATTGAAACCGGTAAACGTACGACCATTGACTTGGGTATTCACGGATTACATCCGGAACTGATCCGCCTGATTGGTAAAATGAAATATCGGTCATCATATGGTCAGAACTTGCTGCAGCACTCACGCGAGGTTGCTAACTTATGTGCGATTATGGCTACCGAACTCGGGTTGAATGCCAAGGCCGCCAAACGCGCCGGGCTTTTGCACGATATTGGTAAAGTGCCCGATGACGAACCGGAATTACCGCACGCAGTTCTGGGTATGAAGCTGGCCGAACGTTTCAAAGAAAAACCAGACATTTGCAACGCTATTGGAGCTCACCATGATGAAGTGGAAATGACCACTTTACTGGCGCCGATTGTTCAGGTATGTGATGCTATTTCAGGTGCCCGTCCGGGAGCCCGCCGCGAAGTGGTTGAGTCGTACATCAAACGTCTGAAAACCCTGGAAGAGCTGGCTTTGTCTTATCCTGGCGTACTGAAAACCTATGCTATTCAGGCCGGACGCGAATTGCGCGTAATCGTTGGAAGTGATAAAATCGGAGATAAAGAATCCGAACAATTATCGTTCGATATAGCCAAACGCATTCAGGATGAAATGACCTATCCGGGACAGATCAAGATCACTGTGATTCGTGAAATGCGCGCGATAAGCTACGCGAAGTAAAAGAGAATTTTAAATCGAAATAGTGAAAGGCCGTCCTGAATTGGATGGCCTTTTTGTATTCTCAGGCTTTCTGCTGTTATATAACCTCAAAATTAACATTGCGCCTATATTCGGAACGAAATTGCAGTTTTCTAATCTATTCGGCTATTTTTGAATTCAGTTAGAGAACAGAAATGAACATGAAAACATTGGAATTTGGAGCAGGAAGAATCATTTTCTTTCTGCTCTTGAATCTGTTATGGGTGTCGTGTGATATGATTGAGTATCATCCGTATGACACTTCATCAAAAGGGCAGCCATCCGATCTGAATGCCAGCTATATTGGTCAGATTGAGGAGAAAGATGACACCGGCGATACGATCAGATTTGCTTTTATGGGCGACACCCAGCGTTGGTACGATGAAACAACTGCTTTTGTGAATGAGATTAACCGCCGGAAAAACATTGACTTTGTTATTCACGGAGGCGATATTTCTGATTTTGGAATGAGTAAAGAATATGTATGGGTGCACAACATCATGAAATCGCTCAATGTGCCCTACGTAGCGCTTATAGGTAATCATGATGTCGTCGGGCACGGTAAAGAAGTTTATCGGGAAATTTACGGCAATTTTAACTTTGCATTCAAGTTCAGGAAGACCAGGTTTATTTGCTTAAATACGAATGCTCTTGAGTTTGATTATGCCACACCGGTTCCGGACTTTGATTTTATGGGCAGATTTCTTAACGATACCGCGGGTATTCAGAAAACAGTCGTTGTGATGCATGCTCCGCCCTTTGATGATCAATTCAATAATAATTCGGCACTCATGTTCAATTATATCCTTGAACGTTATAAGAACCTGCAGTTTGCCCTTCATGCACATCGTCATCAGTTGAGTGTTAATGACTATTTCAGTAACGGAATAGAGTATTATGGTTGTGATGATATCGCCGGACGAAACTATCTGTTATTCACCCTTACGCCAAGTTCTTACTCTTATGAAGTGGTCTGTTTTTAATCTGGATGAAATGTTGCGCTTGGTGTTTGTTTTAAGTCTGTTTTTTATTTCGACGGCTGGCGATCTGGAGGCGAAATCTAACAACGAAGAAAAACTGACAAGGCTGCAGGGACGATGGGCCGGATTGATGCCTAAGCAATCCAAGATTCAGTTTGCCGGTTCGATGGGAATGTTTTCGGTTGGACCAGGCTGGTATTACGGTAAAAAAGAGCAATGGGAAACTGATTGGTTTATCGGATTTATTCCGAAGATGGGAGGTCGGGAAGGGCACATTACCACAACGTTGAAGCAGACTTATTCTCCCTTTAAATTAAGGATTAAAGAGAACCTTTATGTTGAGCCGTTGACGGCAGGAATATACATTAATAAGATTTTCGGGCCTTATTTCTGGAGCAAACTTC
Organism: Prolixibacteraceae bacterium; assembly: GCA_016788685.1. Taxonomy (GTDB): domain Bacteria; phylum Bacteroidota; class Bacteroidia; order Bacteroidales; family Prolixibacteraceae; genus Aquipluma. The sequence continues at coordinate 3,281 of JAEUSS010000363.1, forward strand.
CGGAAAGATATCCGAAAGATTATTATTTCTGGGCAGTAAATACCCGGTTTAATATTTCCCTGGGTCAGGTACTTAAGCTGGACCTTAACGATGATTTGTTAGGTAAAGATCTTTCGTTGTTTTATGAGTTTAATACAAACGACCTTTATTTTATCAGTGCGATAGGGAATCAGACCATCCGGCTGAGAGATATTATTGGTTTTTCGTTTGGAGTGAGGTACCGGATATTTTAAAAAAAATGAGATCATCCCGGATTGGTCCAGGATGATCCTATTCTTTTGAAAGTCGATAGTTGTCGAAAGAGGAAAGTTGCTTCCTTGCCGGCTTGAATTCAATTTATCGCATCGTATACAACTACTTTTTCCCACAAGTGCCGGCAATCTTCAATAAACTTGAGATGAATCGGGTGAGTCTGATAAATTTCCTGATCGGTTTCGTTCCTGAAAAAGACCATGTACGAATAAGTAAACGAATCGTCGACAACTTCCCGGGATGATTGAACCGGAGTGCCAATGTGGTGTGATTGTATTTGCGGAACTTTAATCAATGCATGCAGTCCGTTTTCGAATTCCGTTCTGGCTTCCTGATTTTTAGGGTCTTTGAGCCAGAAAAATACATGGTGGACGAATGTTTTTTTCAACGGCGCTTCACTGGCACTGGCTTGTTCGGGTACCGACACGAAGCTTGCGGCAGCCATTCCGGCGGCAATTTTCCGAACAAAATCCCTTCTGTTTTCCATGTTAGAATGAGTTGACAACTTGCCTGAGTTGAACAAGTCGGGTTAAAAGTCCTTCGAGTAAATCAATTTGCAGCATGTTTGCTCCATCGGATTTTGCATTGGCCGGATCGGGATGGGTTTCAATGAAAATGCCGTCAACACCCACCGCTATTCCGGCCCGGGCGATGGTTTCAATCAATTGCGGTTGCCCTCCGGTAACTCCGCTCGATTGGTTGGGCTGTTGCAGAGAATGTGTGATATCCAGAATGACCGGGCAGTTGTTTTTTTGCATTTCGGGAATTCCCCGGTAGTCGACAATCAGGTCGTGGTACCCAAAAGTCGAGCCTCGTTCAGTCAGGAATACATTGTTGTTGCCACTTTCGCGTACCTTGGTTACGGCAAACTGCATAGCTTCAGCTGAAAGAAATTGTCCTTTTTTAATGTTAACAGCCTTGCCGGTTTCGGCTGCCGCAACCAGTATATCGGTTTGGCGACACAGAAAGGCGGGTATTTGCAACATGTCAACATACTCCGCAGCCATAGCGGCTTCCGGGGCGGTGTGGATATCGGTAACCGTAGGAATATCAAATGTCTCACTAACTTTCCGGAGTATTTTCAGGGCTTTTTCATCGCCAATTCCGGCGAACGAATCCAGTCTGGATCGGTTTGCTTTTCGGTACGAACCTTTGAAAATATATGGAATTTGCAGTTTGGTGGTTATTTTAACAATCTGTTCGGCAATCTCCATGGCCATTTGTTCTCCTTCAATGGCACACGGACCGGCCAGTAAGAGGAAATTAGAATCGGTGTATTTTAATTTTGGAATCATTTTTTTATAATTTATTACGAAGATAATTCATTTTTTACCCAATCAGAATTTTATGTGAACGGAGCTTTGAATGGAACTCGGTTGTCTGATTGGTTTTGTTGTCATTATTGTTGCTGATCATTTTGTACGGCCTGATTTCTTTTTATTGAGTTAGATTCAACCGTCAGAATGACAATGAAATAATCCGGATGTATCTATTTATATCTTTTCCCCCAAAGGCTTTTTAGGCGTTCCAGAATTTTCAGTTCAAGCGGATTGTTTTGCGGTGTATAGAACCGCTGGTTTTTAATCTTCTTGGGCAAAAAGTCCTGTTCTGCGAAATTGTTCTCATACGAATGGGCGTATTTATAGTCTTTTCCGTAGCCCAGTTCTTTCATTAGTTTGGTCGGTGCATTGCGGATGTGCAGCGGAACCGGCAGGTCGCCGGTTGCTTTTACCAATGCAATGGCTTCGTTAATAGCAGAGTATGCCGAATTACTCTTTACCGAAGTCGCCAGGTATATGGCACACTGTGAAAGAATAATCCGTGCTTCGGGATTACCTATTTTGTGCACGGCATCAAATGTGCTCTGAGCCAGCAGGAGGGCGTTAGGGTTGGCCAGACCGATATCTTCGGCAGCAAGTATCAACATCCGGCGGGCAATAAATTTAACATCCTCGCCACCTTCAATCATCCGGGCCAGCCAGTAAACAGTGGCATCGGGGTCGGAACCCCGCATACTTTTGATAAAGGCAGAAATGATGTCGTAGTGCATTTCTCCGTTTTTATCGTAGATGGCCATGTTGTTCTGAAGCCGGTCAATAACTTTTTCGTTGGTAATGGATATGGTTTCATTTTCATCGGCATTGATGACCAATTCCAGAATGTTAAGCAGTTTCCGGGCATCTCCGCCGGAAAAGCGCAGCAGTGCTTCGTCTTCTTCGAGCCTGATATTTTTTGTTTTGAGATACGGGTCTTTGGTCGTTGCCATTTCGATGATCTTCAGCAGATCATTTTTATCCAGATGTTTCAACACATAAACCTGACAACGGGATAAGAGCGGCGAAATAACTTCGAAGGACGGATTTTCCGTAGTCGCACCAATCAGGGTAACAGTTCCCTGTTCAACGGCGCCAAGTAGCGAGTCCTGCTGCGATTTGCTGAAGCGGTGTATTTCGTCGATAAAAAGAATCGGATTCGGCTGGTTGAAAAATTGAGTGCGCTGCGCCTTTTCAATGACTTCTCTTACATCTTTCACTCCCGAATTAATGGCGCTCAGCGTGTAAAACGGCCTGTTGAGCGTGTTGGCGATGATTTTTGCCAGTGTTGTTTTGCCAACGCCTGGCGGACCCCACAAGAGAAATGATGAGATTCTTCCCGATTCGATCATCTTGCGCAAAACAGCTCCTTCACCGATCAGGTGTTCCTGCCCGATGTAGTCGTCTAAACTGGCGGGGCGTAAGCGTTCGGCAAGAGGTTGATTGGCAAATTGCATAATTTTGAACG
>JAEUSS010000386.1 GCA_016788685.1 Prolixibacteraceae bacterium
AACCTGGTTCAGCGAAGCGTCTGTTCGGTCTTCCGGGTCAGAACAAACCTGAGAAGGTGGTTCTTCCATGTTGTTGGAAGGAATGAAACTCATCAGTTCTCTGACCATCATTAGTGTTTGTTCCTCGTCGCTTCCGGTGAAATGGGCAACTCCGCTTTTTGATGCATGAGTGACTGCTCCGCCAAGCTCTTCTTTTGTCACATCCTCATGAGTGACTGTTTTGATCACTTCTGGACCGGTAACAAACATGTGGCTGGTTTTCTCGACCATAAAAATAAAGTCGGTCAGGGCAGGCGAATAGACCGCTCCGCCGGCGCAAGGTCCAAGTATGGCACTGATTTGGGGGATAACTCCGGAAGAAAGTACATTGTTATAGAAAATGTCGGCGTATCCGGCCAGGCTTTCCACTCCTTCCTGAATACGTGCACCACCCGAGTCGTTGAGCCCGATAAGCGGGGCTCCCATTTTTACCGCCAGATCCTGAATCTTCAGAATCTTATCGGCGTTGGTCCGGCTCAACGTTCCTCCGAAAACAGTGAAATCCTGCGCAAAAACATAAACCAGTCGCCCGTCAATTTTTCCGTATCCTGAAACCACGCCGTCACCCGGAATCTTTTGCTTGTCGATGCCGAAATCAGTAGCACGATGGGTGACCATCTTGTCGATCTCGTTAAATGTTCCAGGATCGAGCAGCATGGCAATCCGTTCGCGGGCTGTCTTTTTTCCTGAACGGTGTTGTTTTTCAACACGTTCTTCTCCTCCTCCTGATTCTGCCTGTTGATTCAGGAATTCAAACTGGTCAAATTTGGCTTTTAAATCCATATATTTCTGAGTTATTCTATTTCGATTAAAACCTGATTGGCATCAACGGTGCTGCCTTCAATTACCTGAATTTTAATGATTGTTCCGTCAATGGGCGATTTGTATTCGCTTTCCATTTTCATGGCGGAAATCGTAATTACCGTATCGCCTTTTTTTACTTCATCACCAACCTTAACCGGGATCTTTACTACTTTTCCCGGCATGGGTGAAGTGATAATATTTTCGGAAGCCAACTGTGTGCCCGAAGACCGGTTTCTGCGGTAACGCGACTCGGCATCAATAACTTCCAGATCGTAACTGTCATAAAGCGTGTAGGCCGTGTAGTGTTTCGGCTTTGCCTGCGGCACCAGTTCAATGTTGTATGATCGTCCGCTTTCCAGGATCGAAAAAATACCTTCGTCGTTGTGCATCAAATCAACCTGATAAATTTTATCATCAACTTTGATTTCGAGAAGGTTTTCGAACTGTTTCAGAATTTCTACTGAAGCGATTCTTTTATCCAGTTTAATTTCGATTGACATATTTTCAGGGGGATTATAAACGTTCAAAATTCTTTTGATAGGTGTATTTTTTCCAGCGGTTCTGCGCCGGGTACATCGCCTTCGAAGTCTGTGAAACATTCAGCCGGTCGAGGTATTCGATGTAGGCAGCAATGATGATCATATCTTCGCAGTCTGTGGGGCATTTGCCTTCTGAAAGAAGAATATCTTTGTTCTTTTCGATAAAATTGGTGTCGTAATTTCCGCTTCTGAAATCTTCCGTATCCATGATTCGCTCCAGAAATTTGATTGAGGTTTTTACGCCCGTAATTTTGTATTCATACAGGGCTCTCTTCATCCGTTCAATGGCTTCATTCCTGTTTTCTGCCCAGACAATCAGTTTGGAGATCATCGAGTCGTAGTAGATCGGAATTTCATAGCCTTCGTAAACGTAGCCATCCGTGCGCACTCCCAATCCTAATGGCTGGGTGATGTTGTATATTTTCCCGGGATTAGGCATGAAATTATTGTCTGAATCTTCAGCGTAAATGCGGCATTCAATTGCATGGCCTGTTTGTCTCAGCTTATCCTGAGTGATCGTCAGCGGATGCCCTTCGGCAATCAGAATTTGTTGTTTAACAAGATCAATGCCTGTAATACGTTCGGTAATGGGGTGTTCAACCTGAAGGCGGGTATTCATTTCCAAAAAGTAGAAATTCAGATCATTATCCACCAAGAATTCTATGGTTCCGGCTCCTTCGTAATTAACGGCTCTTGCAGCTTCAACAGCATATTCTCCCATTTTTCTTCGCAGCTCAGGGGTCATTAACGGCGAAGGGGTTTCTTCAATCATCTTCTGATGCCGGCGCTGCACCGAACATTCCCGTTCAAACAAGTGGATGAAGTTACCATGCTGGTCGCCTAACACCTGAAATTCGATGTGGTGTGGTGAAGAGATGTATTTTTCGATGTAAACCGAGTCATTTCCGAAGGACGATTTTGCTTCTGACCGTGCAGACCTGACAAGAGAGACAATGTCTTTTTCATCGGTAATCAGCCGCATCCCTTTGCCTCCGCCTCCGGCCGAAGCCTTTACCATTACCGGCAGCCCGATTCGCCGGATAGTATCTATGGCATCCTTCTCAGTTGTTACGCTTTCAGTTGTTCCAGGAACAACCGGGACTCCGGCAGCGATCATCGTTAACCGCGCCTGAATTTTATCACCCATTTTGTCAATCACTTCCGGCGACGGACCAATGAATTTAATGCCGTTCTCTGCACATTTTCTGGCAAATTCTGAATTTTCAGACAGAAATCCGTATCCGGGATGAATAGCATCTGCATTTGTCCTTTTGGCAACTTCTATAATCTTCTCCGGTTTCAGATAACTTTCAGCAGAAGCTGACGGGCCAATATGATAAGCCTCATCAGCATATCTGACATGCATTGAGGTGCGGTCGGCATCCGAAAATACGGCAACGGTAGAAATTCCCATTTCACGACAAGTGCGCATAATCCGGATGGCAATTTCGCCACGGTTTGCAACAAGTATTTTTCTGATTTTTCTCATGTTTTGTTGTTTGTTCTAAAAAATGAACCTATAGCCTAAATAACT
>JAEUSS010000391.1 GCA_016788685.1 Prolixibacteraceae bacterium
CTCTGCGGTTACCGTTGGTGTGATTATCTATTTTCTGACAGGGGTAAAAACAACCGGCCGCTGAAGTAATCCCTTTGTTTCGCTGATTCACCTTTAGGGCATCAAGTGTCAACGGGCGGAACTTTCAGTAAACTGATTCTACGGAAAAACTACTCAAGTTCAACGTACAACTGGGCAGCCTCGACCTTGATCACTTGCACCCGTGCACCTTTATCAATCATTCCTGAAATAGCCATCGCATCGTAGATTGTACCTTCAATGCTGATTTTTCCGGAAGGGCGCAAAGTAGTAACAGCAACACCGGTTTTTCCTTGCAGCCGAAGCAGTTCCGGATCAACCCCCAGGTAACCATCTTCCTTGCTCATAACCTCGTGCAGTGAAAGATGCGAAAAACGTCCGGTTTCGGCTGTAAACATTTTTTGGCTCAGGTAAATAGCCAGTCCGATTCCGGCAACGGCACCGACAGAAACTGTTGAAACAGCAATGATCAAATCGTTGACATTCACACCGTCAAATGAAAAGTCGACATTCTTGATCAGGCTGAGAACCAAGCCGGAAAAAGCCAGCGTTATTCCTGAAATTCCGGTGATCCCGAACCCGGGGACGACGAATATTTCGAGAGCAATCAGGATCAGGCCAACAACAAAGATCAGGATTTCCCAGTTAGCTGCCAGGCCTTCGAGGTAAAGCGGCGAGAAATACAAAATTGCGGCCAGAACAGCAACTCCAAGCGGGAACCCGATTCCGGGCGACTGCATTTCAAAATAAATTCCGCCCAGAATCATCATAATCAGGATTCCGGAGACTACCGGGTTCACCATAAAACCAATAAACCGTTCGAGTGCCGTAGGCCGATATTCGACAATCCGGGCATTCTCCATTTTGTTCATCTTCAGAACTTCATCCACGTTTTCGCAAATGCCTTCGCAGTAGCCGTTTTTTTGAGCTTCGAGCGGGGTGAAGGTCAATATTTTGCCCGAATCAATTACATTAGGAATAAAAACCCGTTCATCGACCATCGCCTCAGCAATTTGCGGATCGCGTTTCCAGCGGTAAGTGGTATCCTGCCCGCTGATGATGGTATCCTTTCCGTGAGATTCGGCCGTGGCCCGCATGGTTGAACGCATGTAAGACTGATACTTGTCGGGCATTTTTTCTCCGGTTTGATTGACCACCGTTGCCGCCCCGATAGAAGCACCGCTGCGCATATAGATGCGGTCGCAGGCTATTGAAATCAGTGCGCCGGCCGATGCAGCGTTGTTATCGACAAAGACAACCACCGGAATTTTGCTGTTCAGAATCCGGGTCCGGATCGAATCAGCATCGACAACCGTACCGCCGTATGTATTCATATGAATCAGGAACAAATCGGCTTTCAGGCTGTCGGCAGCAGCAAAAGCCTGTTTGGTTTGCCTCCAGACTGCCGGAGCAATATTCTCTTTGATGTTGAACTTGTACACCAGTTTTTGCCTGGACGGCATGTTACTCTGCGGCGCCGCCTTTTCAACCCGAGCAGAATCCTGGCTAAAGCCTTCTGAAAAGCTAATGAACAAACTGATAACGACTATAATTATTCCTAATTTCATGACTGATAATTTGAGGTTCTCCGCCTTGCGTTTTGACGTCTTCCGGCGGACAAAATAAAGTTAAAATTAATTCATCCGCTGCGGAACTTTATACAAACGCTCCAGATTATATCCGCGTTTGCGTGCTTTTTCGAGCAACATTTCGTAAACATCGGGCGCCATTTGCGGCGTTCGGCTCAAAATCCAGAAATATTTATCCGACGAACTGCCAAGCATCACATATTGGTAATCAGGATCCAGTTCCAGCACATAGTAGTCGCCGTAAAAAAACCAGAAGAAAGAAACCTTCAACCTTCCGGGTTCTGTTTTATCCGGAATTTTAGCTTTTCCGACAGCCTTGCTCTGTTCTCCGTCCAGCGTATATTTATATCCCTCATTGACAACGCTGATTTTCCCGTCATCGCGCAAAGAGTAAGTGGCTGTAACGCCCACCAGATCTTTCTCAAAAGAATGCGGGAAACGTGCTATTTCGTACCAGGTTCCCATATAGCGGTTCAGGTCAAGCTCTTTTACGGTAGTTTGATCAATCATTTGGCTATTGGTTTTGGAACAACTAAAAAGGAATGCCACAAGAATAAAAAGCAAATAATTTGGCTTCATAAAACAATATTTCATCGTGTATCCAAAGGTAAATTTTTTAGTGATAATAATTATATCTTCCGGTGCTTATAACGAATTCGCCTGCTGAAACGTTCAATCTATATTAATCTGAATAAAAGTCAACCAAAGTTTTTTCTACCTTTACGGCTCGAAAAATCAAAATTGACTCATGGAACTGAATTTACTCACTGCTATATCGCCTGTTGATGGCCGTTACCGTTCAAAAATTGAAAATCTTCAGCTTTACTTTTCTGAATTTGCGCTGATCAAATACCGGGTTCTGGTTGAAGTTGAATATTTTATTGCTCTGTGCGAACTTCCTTTGCCCCAGCTGGCAGCTTTCGACAAAAATTTATTTGCCGCCCTGCGGGAAATTGTAGCCAGGTTTTCGGTTGAAGACGCCCAACGCATTAAAGACATTGAAAAAGTGACCAACCACGATGTGAAAGCCGTTGAATATTTCCTGAAAGAAGAATTTGACAAACTCAACATTCAGGCGTACAAAGAGTTTATTCACTTCGGGCTGACTTCTCAGGATATCAACAACACGGCAGTTCCCAAGTCGATTCACGACGCGCTCGACAATGAGTATTTTCCGGCAGTAAATGATTTGGTTGACCGCCTGGACGAAATGGCCGATGAGTGGAAAAACATTCCGATGCTGGCTAAAACCCACGGCCAGCCAGCCTCACCAACCAACCTGGGTAAAGAAATCCGGGTATTCTCAGAAAGACTTAAAACACAACTCGAACAACTGAAAAACATAAACTGCGACGCTAAGTTTGGCGGCGCAACCGGTAACTTTAACGCGCACCACATCGCTTATCCGGAAATCAGCTGGAAAGCTTTCGGCAATCATTTCCTGAAAAAATACCTGGGCCTTGAGCGGTCGCAGTATACCACGCAAATTGCCAACTACGATAACCATGCAGCCATTTTTGATGCCATGAAGCGTATCAACAACGTCATCATGGATTTAAACCGCGACATGTGGACCTACATTTCGATGGAATATTTTAAACAAAAAATCAAAGCCGGCGAAGTGGGCTCTTCGGCGATGCCACATAAGGTTAACCCGATTGATTTTGAGAACTCCGAAGGAAACATTGGTTTGGCCAATGCCCTCTTTGAACACCTCTCGGCCAAGTTGCCGGTTTCGCGTTTACAGCGCGACCTGACCGACTCAACCGTACTCCGGAACATCGGGGTACCGTTTGCCCACAGCCTGATCTCAATCAACTCGACCATGCGGGGACTGAACAAGCTACTGCTTAATGCCGAAGCCATTGATTCCGATCTGGAAAAAAACTGGCCGGTAGTGGCTGAAGCTATCCAAACCATCCTGCGACGGGAGGGCTATCCAAATCCATACGAAGCACTTCGCAACCTTACCCGTGTCAACCGCAAGATCGATCAGGAAGTGATTCATGAATTTATCGATTCGCTCGAAATTTCAGATTCGTTGAAAACTGAATTGAAAAAGATCACTCCCCAAAATTACACGGGCATTTTTTAGTTACTCAATAAACAACTATTAAACAACCCATTAAACAGGGTTAATTACACTGATCATTCTACTACTGATGAAGGACTTTTTTAAAATTTTAAGGCGATTCATTCCGCCATATAAAAAGCAGTTGATTCTCAATTTTCTGTTCAACCTGCTTTCAGCCCTGTTCACAGTCTTTTCGGTAACCATGCTGATCCCTATTCTCGACATCCTGTTTGATCAGGCTAAAGCCGTGCGGGAAATGATGCCATGGGCAATGAACCTGGACACGCTGAAGCACAATCTTTATTATTACATCACTGCATTTAAAGAAGCCAACGGAGCCGGGCTTGCGCTTTTACTCATCGGTCTGTTCGTCATTGTAGCCACTCTGCTGAAAGTTGGTTTTGCCT
>JAEUSS010000397.1 GCA_016788685.1 Prolixibacteraceae bacterium
TGGCAAAAAAGAATGTATTGGGAAGAGGTCTGGGTGCGTTAATTGAAGGAGCCGATACTACCTCAAACAATGAGGTGGGCTCATCGATTAGTGAGATTGAAATTTCCAAAATCATAGCAAACCCATATCAACCCCGAACAAAGTTTGATGAAGAAGCTTTAAATGAACTGGCTACCTCAATTAAAGAAATTGGGATCATCCAACCCATTACTCTTCGGAAAGTTGCTGATGACGAATACCAGATTATTGCGGGCGAACGAAGATTCAGGGCTTCAAAGCTTGCCGGACTTACCGCCATCCCTGCTTATGTTCGTGTTGCTGACGACGAGGGCATGCTTGAAATGGCACTTGTTGAAAACATTCAGCGGGAAGACCTTGATGCCATTGAAATTGCGCTCAGTTATCAGCGTTTGATTGACGAATGCAAGCTGACACAGGAAAACCTCAGCGACCGTGTTGGTAAAAAACGGTCAACGGTAACCAACTATCTCCGGTTGCTTAAACTTCCGGCAAAAATACAGAAAGGTATTGTTGAAAAAAGTATTACCATGGGGCATGCCCGAGCCTTGGTCAATATTCAGGATCCGGAGATGCAGCTGATGATCTACGATGAGATAATTAAAAACGAATTCTCCGTTCGGCGGGTTGAAGAAATTGTCAGAAACTATAACGAAGACAATAACAGCTTCCGCCCTAGCGAAAAAACAAAAAATCAAAAATTTCCTTCGGAATACGAGGATCTGCACAATCATTTGAGTAAATATTTCCAGTCGAAAATTGACTTCAGGATGGATCAGGCGGGAAAAGGAAAAATTATTATTCCGTTTGGTTCAGCGAAAGATTTGGAACGAATATTAGGAATTCTGGACAAAATAGATGCGTAGCAAAAGATATATCATTCCATTCGACCGATTGGGTGTTTGTTTCCTTATAATCCTGTTTTTAACAACAGGATTTTCTGCCTTTAGCCAGAAATCGGATAATGATTCGATCAAGGTGAAAAAGTCAGCAGTCGAACATTCGCCGCGAAGAGCTACAATTTATTCGGCAGTTTTACCCGGTCTGGGCCAGATTTACAACCGGAAATACTGGAAAGTTCCGCTCGTTTACGGGGGATTTGCAACTTTAGGTTACTTTATTAACTTTAACAACGGAGAATATCTCAAATTCAGGCAGGCATATTCGGACATTATAGATAATGATCCGAGTACTGATTCGTATGTTAAATTAGTTAGTGATCCCAGGCGACTTGAGGATTCTAAAATTCCTCAGTTGACTGAAAGTCTGCGGAATGCGAAAGATTACTGGCGGCGAAACAGAGATTTGGTCGTGATTGGAACAGTAGTTTTTTATGCGGTAAATATTATTGATGCAAGTGTTGATGCTCACTTTTTCAATTTTGACATCAGCGATGATCTGACTTTCAATTGGGTGCCCGCGCCGATGATGTGCATGGACAACAAATTGGTAGGTATACATTGTAAATTTACATTTTAACTGCTAACAGCAACACATGAGGATATTAAAACTGACAGTCATCTTACTGATAATTGCCGGAGCAAATGCTTTTGCGGCTGGCATAATGAAGGAGAACCTTCGGAAGGCGTGTTCCATACAAGTGACATCGCTTGATACCATTAGCGGGTATGAGAAGCATTATTATATTCCGGATGAAAACCTGAATAAGTATTTTTCAGACAAGCTGGATAGTATGCTGAGCAGTTGGTATGTACAGAATGCTTTTCTTCTTGACAGTACAGAGCTGGCAGAAGCAGATACCCTCAAGCAAACCCTTTCCGATTCAGTTTACATTCAACGGTTGCAGTCAATGCAGTCTGCCGTCAGCCTTTCGTACAACAATACTGTTAAGAATTTCATAACCATGTATACGGTCAGAAAACCCAAGCAGGTTGCCGTAATGCTTGGACTGGCCAACTATTATTTTCCTCTTTTTGAAGAAGCTCTGGCTAAATATGGTTTGCCCATGGAGCTGAAATACCTTCCCATCATTGAATCAGCATTAAATCCGGGAGCCAATTCGGTGGCCAGTGCAGTCGGATTATGGCAGTTTATGTATTCGACCGGGAAAATGTATAAACTGGAAATTAGCACTTTCGTTGATGAGCGGCGGGATCCGATCAAGGCAACCGAAGCCGCAGTAAAGTATCTGAGGGATTTGTACGCCATATATAAAGACTGGCATCTGGTTATTGCTGCATACAATTGCGGCCCCGGAAATGTGAATAAGGCTATCAAGCGATCGGGAAATGCCAGAGATTACTGGAAGATTTATTACCGTTTACCTAAAGAAACACGCGGATATGTTCCGGCATTCATTGCTGCCAATTATGTAATGAATTTTTATCAAAGTCATAATATATTTCCTAAATCGCCTGATTTTCCGATTATTACAGATACGTTAATGGTCAATCAGTATCTTCATTTTAACCAGATTTCGGAAGTGATAGGTATTCCGGTTGATCAGATCCGTAGTTTGAACCCGCAGTACCGAAGAGATATTATTCCGGCCAGTAAGGAAAAATCGTACAGTCTGGTACTGCCGCAGGAAGAGATTTCTGCTTACCTGGAAAATGAAACAATTATTCATCAGCACCGGCGTACCGAATTTTTTCCGAACAACGAAATTGTTAACCCACAAAATAGCTACGCAAGCCATAGCCCAAGCGATGTTAAAGGCCGCGATAAAGTAATTTATACCGTAAAATCGGGTGACAATTTGGGACTAATTTCCGCTTGGTTCAGAGTTCGTACTTCGGATTTGAGTTACTGGAACAAACTTCGGAAAAATTTTATTAAAGCAGGTCAGAAGTTAACCATTTATGTTCCTGAAGGACAGGGTGAATATTACAGTAATGTCAGTAAAATGAGTCGTGCCGACAAACAAAAATCGCTCAATAAAAAGCCTACATATGCTTCACCTCAGAACTTGGCAACCACAGCTAAGCCTAAATCTGCAGAAGCAGCACCGAAAGCCGCACCAGAGGTGAATAAAACTCAGGTACAGTCTCAGGATTCTAAAGTAGAAAAATCTGGCGAAAAAGCATCTGACGATACTGTCGGTAAATATGTTTATTATACCGTCAGAAAAGGAGATAATTTTTGGTCGATTGCTAAAAAATTTCCAGGAGTCTCAAATCACGATATTATGAAACTGAATAATATTAAAGTGGCAACAAGCCTGAAAGTCGGACAGATTCTGAAGATTTTACTTAAAGCATAAAGCAGTTATTCCAGGTCAAAAAATGACTAGTCCTAAATAAGCGATACAGATTTATAGGACTAAATTAATAGATTCACAGACCGTTTCAAAGCTAGCTTTGAAACGGTCTGTTTTTTTATAGCTTTTAATTTTAATGATCTGTTGTTTATGCATTTGCTCCGG
>JAEUSS010000402.1 GCA_016788685.1 Prolixibacteraceae bacterium
AGAAAACCGATTGGTCGTGGACCGGAACATTTCCGGCAAAAAAACTGAAGGAAGGCGCTTCATATACAATCAATTTCAGGGTAAGCCTGAAAAACGGAGATCGTGTTTCTTCGGTAAGAAACTTTGTTTTTTCAGAATCCAAAACTGAAGTAATTCCGGAAGCCCCCCGGATGAACCTGTTGGGAAACCCACAGCACAGAGGGCTTGCCGATGGTTTAAAATCCAGTGGTTTGCAGCTGGCCTGGACAAAAAATGCCGGTTCGAACATTTGGATGTGCAGCCCGGTTTATGCCAACGGGAAGGTATTTGTCGCAACGATGGACGAGTTTGCCCACGAAAATAACCACATCGTGGCGTTCAACGCGCAGACAGGCGACATGCTCTGGAAATATAAAACGCAAAGCTCTGTAAAAAACACCATTTGTGTGGATACGGACAAAGTGCTGGCCACCGATGAAGAAGGCATTGCCTATGCTCTCGATGCCGGCACCGGCAATCAGATATGGAAGAAAGAACTGGGCCGGAAAAGCGTGAGTAGCTATATTTCAGGAAATGTAGTTGAAAACGGAATCTTGTACACTGGTTTTGGTAGCTATTTGTCGGCGCTTAGAACCTCCGACGGGTCAACAGTTTGGACGAATACAGATTGGAACGGCGGCGAAGGAACCCCCATGACCCATACCATTGCCGGAAATATGCTGATTACCGGATCCAATTGGAAAGCACTGTTCGGACACGACCGGACAACCGGAAAAAAGAAATGGGAATACAGCGACAGCGGAGTCAGGTTCAGGAGTAGCAGTGCGGTATTGGCTGACGATACCCTTTTTGTTACTGGACTGAAAGCTCTAGTGAAAATGAATTCATCTTCCGGCGAAGTATACAAGGTTCTGCCCGTTCCTTACGAAATACAAACTGCTTCGGCTCCGCTGGTAACCGAAAAAATGATCGTTTTGGGTACTTCAAACGACGGTTTGGTCGCATTCGACCGGACGACTATGAAGGAACTATGGAAAGTAAAAGTAGGTGCTTCGTTAATTTACACTTCACCTTACTCGAAGCCTTTTTCAGCTACAGTAGAGGCATCTCCCATTCTGGCGGGAAACCAGATCATATTTGGCGCTTCCGATGGTTACCTCTATGTGGTTGATGCCGCCAGCGGAGCACCCATTCAAAAAATTGAACTGGGCGCCCCTATATTGAGTACACCCTGCATCTCAGGAAGTGCGCTGTTTGTAACTGATTTCTCCGGGAATGTATATTGTTTCTCGTTAAATGAATTGGAAAACAAATAAAAACAGATAAGAAATGAAGAAGTTATTTGTTGGCTTGGTAATAGTATTCGCGCTGTTCTCCGGAATTGTTCAGGCCAAAAGAAATTCGGTACGAGTGGTTTTTGTCGCATTGGACGGAATCAGTGTGGAAGGTTTTAAAAAAGCCCATACGCCCAATCTGGATGCCCTGATGGCGGAAGGCATTCTATCGTTGAATACGCGAAATGTAATGCCATCGGTAACCTTGCCCAACTGGACAAGCCATTTAACCGGAAGTGGGCCGGAACAACACGGTGTGGTTGGCAACGACTGGGTGATTAGTAAACATGTATTACCTGCAATTGAAACCGATGCAAAGGGTTACTATCCTTCTGTTTTTAAAGTGCTGAAAGACCAAGTGAGGGAAGTTAAAACGGGGTTTTATTATAACTGGAAAGAGTTGGTTTATCCGTACAACCAGGAATACATCGATGAAGTAAATTTTCAGGAGAACGACGGGTACGTGGAAAATTATGGAAATGCGCTGGCTTTTCTAGTTGCCAATAAGGCAAGGCCAACTTTCATTTTCCTTTACTCGGTTCATACCGATCATACCGGTCATCAATACGGCTGGATGTCGCCCGAATATATTCAATCCATCGAGGAGGCTGATGTTCAGATTGGCAAATTTCTGGATAAAATGAAGAGCGAAGGGCTTTACAACAGCACTCATTTCATTTTTGCATCCGACCACGGTGGAATCAACAAAGGTCATGGTGGCGTAACCGTTAATGAAATGGAAGTGCCATGGGGCATAACTGGTCCGGGAATCGTGAAAGGGCAAAAGCTGAAAGAACCAAACAATACGGTCAATACCGCGGCTGTAGTATTAAAACTGTTCAAAGGCAAAAACCCTCTGTGCTGGACTGGAGAAGTACCTTCCTCTATATTCAAACAGTAGAATTTTATGGGCTGGAAATATCCCGGGTCATTATATCAAAACAATTTTTAGTGGAAGTCCATGTTGTTTAAGATGGACAAAAAGTTAGAAGAACAGATAAATTAATTCTATAAAAGATGATAAAAAGAGTAATTTCAAGTTTGGCGTGGATCGTGTTGTTGGCAATGCCCTTTCATGGATTTGCCAACCCCAAAGGGATCAAACATGTAATCCTGATTGGATTTGATGGCTGGGGTGCATATAGTGTTCCCAATGCTGATATGCCAACAGCAAAAATGATGATGAAAAAGGGGGCATTTAGTCTGACAAACAGGTCGGTTTTGCCATCCAGCTCTGCAGTTAACTGGGCGTCGATGTTAATGGTCGCACCACCTGAATTGCATGGATATACCCAATGGGGAAGCCAAACACCCGAACTGCCTTCGCGCGTAATTGGGCCAGGTGGAATATTTCCGTCGGTTTTGGGACAACTGAAAACCCAAAAACCGGCACTGAAAACAGCAGTAATATACAATTGGGATGGAGTTGGATATCTGTTTGAGCAAAAAATGACCGATACAGTGATTAATGCGTCTAAAGATGAAGAAGTAATTGATAAAGCCGTTGGGGTGATTAAAGACATCAAACCTGATTTTCTGTTCATCCACTTCGACGAGCCTGATGGCGTTGGGCATGGAGCAGGCCACGACACTCCGGCCTATTATGAGCAGTTGGAAAAGAATGATGTTTACCTGACCAAAGTTCTTCAGGCAGTAAAAGACGCCGGTCTCGAAAAGGGAACGCTGATTATTGTAGCTGCTGATCATGGCGGAATAAACAAAGGGCATGGAAGTATATCTATGGCCGAGATGCAGACTCCTCTGATTTTCTTCGGAAAAGGAGTCAGGCAACAGCCGGAGATGCAGCAGAGTATTATGATTTATGACATTGGCGCAACCATTGCCTGGCTTTTTGACCTGAAATTTCCTCAGGTGTGGACAGGTCGCCCGATAAAAGAAGCGTTTAGGTAAACTCCATTTAATCAGGGAAAAGATAGAACCTACAAACAATTAAAACGATGTATTAATAAACCGAATTATAGCTGTTGTCTTGCTATCCATACTGGTATGCGGCACAAAACCCAAAGACCAGACGTGAAAACGGCATCGACCATCAAAATCAAGGAAACCGACACCCGGGATTCCATCATTTTTATGGCTGCTCATGTTGTTCATACCTCAAACCAGTTTGAGGCTTTGAAAAATGAATTTATTGCTTTTATTCACTTTGGATACAATACATTTACCCGGATGGAATGGGGTTCAGGAAAGTACGATCCTGAAATTTTTAACCTGTAAAACCTGGATACCGATCAATGGTTCAGGGCGATGAAAGCTGCCGGGATGAAGATGGTGATCTCCAGCGCTAAACATCACTATGGATTTTGCCTGTGGCAAAGCCGCTATACACGTCATGCATCATGTCAACTCCATTTCGAAATGGGAAAGGCGATGTGATGAAAGAACTGTCGGCATCTTGTCAGGAATACGGGCTTAAACTCGGCGTTTACCTTTCTTTGGCAGACTTGTATTAAATTGAAAATCAGGAAGGCCTGCATGGGGACCAAAGTAAAAAAAGGAGCGGGTTATTCCGCGGTCAATCGAAGGCCGTCCTTTTGCCAACAAAACGATGTTTAAGTTTGTGGTGGACGATTACAACGAATATTTCCTCAACCAACTGTTCGAGTAACATACTGAATATGGCCCCATTCATGAGGTGTGGTTTGATGGCGCTCATCCAAAAACCAAGGGGGCTAGCAATACAATTACACTGCATGGAAAGAACTGATTCATTTTGGATCAATTCAAAAAACGGGTGGAGCTATAAAATTGTTTCTATCTTTCGTGCATGGAAATTGAATCATTACTGAAATACCTTCTGCCGGAAGAATTACTTGCCTATTTTGAATTAACAGGTATTGAGGGAATCGGAAGCGAACACTTTATGCTTGTACCTGGATGAGAAAAATGCTATTCCACCGGAGCATAGCGAAAAACAGTTAGTATCCCATGGATTTGATGATCCGGTTACTATCCAGGATTTTCCGTTGTGTCAAAAGCGTGTTTATCTTGTTGTTCGCCGGCGCAGGTGGAAAGACAAATTAACAGGGCAGATTTATAGTCGGACCTGAGATTTGGCAGCCAGGGAAACCAGCTACTCTAAAGAGTTTGCTGCTTTTTTTAAAGAGTTATTTGGACAGGTACCCCATCAGCAGCAAAAGCCTTGAGAAACACTATTCTATTAATGGCGACCATCTCGGACAGCAATACAAGGAGCATTTAAGCGGTTACAGCCAGTGGGACCAGAAAGACCATGCCCAAGACTGGATGTTGTTCCCAGAAAACCTGGGGGCACGGCTGAGCCTTGATGAAACGTCCCTGTCAAACGGTGAGCTATACACGATCCTAACCAACAAAGCAGCCAAGGGACAGAAAGGTGTGTTGGCAGCGATGGTCAGGGGCACTAAAGCAGAATCGGTGATTGAGGTATTGACCAAAATCCCTCAGCGATTGCTGGGATGCGATCAATGAAGAAACCAATCACAGACAATGCCCGTTGGGAGAAAGCCGAATATGTGCCTTTTCGCTTTGAAAACGGCGATACCAAGAGACAACTCCTGGCCTGAAGCCGTTACCTGCTGTTCAAATCAGCCGACAAATGGTCCCCCCAGTCAAAAAGCAAGGGCTAAAATCCTGTTTGCCCAGTATCCCGACATCCGGAAAGCCTTCAACCTGACCCACAAACTAAGACTGATTTTCTCCCTGGCAAAGGATAAGGCCTTAGTTTATACCAAACTGGCGCATTGGTACGATCAAGTGACTGATTCATGGTTTAAATCATTTAACACGATCTCGGCAACAATTTACACACATTATCGCGAAATACTGAACTTCTTCGATAACCGGTCAACTAACGCTTCGGCAGAATCATTTAATGCCAAGCTGAAAGCATTCCGGGCTAACTTAAGAGGTGTCCGGGCTATTACCTTCTTCCTCTTTAGAGTAGCTAAAATTTATGCCTGAGAAGGTAGGATACACCCTAATGTTGAATTGATCCTTGATCCCATTTAAGGGTATTTGATGAAAATTTCCCTAAAACAAAAAGCGTTTAAATCTTACGACTTAAACGCTTTTTGTTTTCAGTGCCCAGAACAAGACTCGAACTTGCACACCGGAACCGGCACCAGCCCCTCAAGCTGGCGTGTCTACCAATTTCACCATCTGGGCATTTCAATTTTGTGTGTGCAAAACTATAAAAATTCTTAAAACCTCATCACAAAAATCCG
>JAEUSS010000446.1 GCA_016788685.1 Prolixibacteraceae bacterium
AAGATAAGCCTCCATAACAGTCTCAGAAACAATGGAAAAGAGTACCTCATTGGTATGAAAAAGAATTTCGTAAATTTCGTTCATCATGTTTTTATAGCAATAATGAGTTGACCCGAATTCTGACGCTAAAAAATAATAGTGTAATTCACAGCAACGCAAATTACTGCAAAATACACTATCTAAACAAACTAAATTGTTAATTGATGTTATTGACGTCTAATAATTTAACATGCATCGGCATTGTCCAAACCCTAAACACGCCAAAACACTCACTATCAAACCATTAAAGAATCAACAATACAATTGGCAAATTAAAAACAGCTGACCAGTAAACGGCAGATATTCTCCAGGAATTCGCGGTCTTTATCTGTAAACGGGGCAGGAGAGTGGCTGTCAATATCCAGCTCGGCTACGAATACTCCGTTGCTTAAAACCGGAACTACAATTTCGGATTGCACTTCGAGCCCGCATGAAATGTAATTTTCAACCTGAGTGACATCCTGAACAACCATTGTTTGCCCGCTTTGGGCAACTTGTCCGCAAATGCCTTTTCCAACAGCAATGTTGGTATGTTGCGTGGGCTTTCCGGCAAACGGGCCGAGCACAAGCTCATTCTTGCCCTTTTCCAGAATATAAAAACCAACCCAGTCGTAATGATAGATTTCAGTTTTCAGCAGTTCACAAATCCGGAGCAACAAATCATCCGGTTGTTTAGCAATCAATTCAGTGATATTTTGGTATACCTTTTCAAAATTTGGTGATGTCATTGTATTCTTTTTGAGTTGCTATTTGATTACAATCTGGTCTTCGTGGGTAATTTTTTCACAGTATTTACATTTCAGATCCAGAGGCTTTTTTGAAATAACAGTAAAATGCGTTGTAATTTCTTCATTATTGGTAATGCATTTAGGATTAAAACACTTGACAATGCCAATAATTTTATCCGGAACTTCAACCACACGTTTTTCAACGACTTCGTAGTCGCGAATGATGTTTAGCTTGGCATTCCGGGCAATCAGCGAAATCTTGTTGATTTCATCGTCTTCAAAAAACACATCGGCCAGTTTAATGATTGCTTTATTGCCTAGTTTTTCGCTTTCAAAGTTTGCCCCGAAAGTTATCTGCGATTTTACTTTTTGAAGTCCCAGAA
Organism: Prolixibacteraceae bacterium; assembly: GCA_016788685.1. Taxonomy (GTDB): domain Bacteria; phylum Bacteroidota; class Bacteroidia; order Bacteroidales; family Prolixibacteraceae; genus Aquipluma. The sequence continues at coordinate 1,151 of JAEUSS010000446.1, forward strand.
TTGAAATGACCTTAAACAGATTTTCGGAAGGTATGTGGTCGATTACCGTACCATTGTTGATTGCACTTACCTTCAGTTTTAGTTTCTTTTTTAAATTATCGCTCATGGCTGTTGTTATTTAAGTTTGAGGATATGTGAAATAATTGCCTGACGGGCAAATACACCGTTCCGGGCCTGTTCAAAATAATAAGCCTTTTCGTTGATATCCACATCGGTATGGATTTCGTTGACCCGCGGAAGCGGATGAAGGATACGCATGTTGGGTTTGGTATTTTTCAACATGTTGTTTCGCAGGATGTATACATTTTTGACCTTTTCGTATTCAATCGGATCAATAAAACGCTCCTTCTGAACACGGGTCATGTAAATAATATCAGCATGGTTAATGTTCTCATTAATCTCGGTATGCTCAAAAAAACGGATTCCCTTTTCTTTCAGGAACAGTTTATATTCTTCCGGCATAGCCAGTTCTTCCGGAGCAATAAAATTGAATACCGGATTTTCGAACTCCGACATGGCCATCAGGAGCGAATGAACTGTCCGTCCGTATTTGAGATCTCCGATCATGAAAATGTTGATGTTATTGAGAGTCCCCTGCGTCTTCAGGATTGAATACATGTCGAGTAACGTTTGCGTCGGATGCTGATTGGCACCATCGCCGGCATTGATAACCGGAACATCGGCCACCTCGGCAGCATAGCGTGCACTTCCTTCAAGCGGATGGCGCATTACAATCAGGTCGACATAGTTGCTGACCATGCGGGTCGTATCGTGCAAAGTCTCGCCTTTCGAGACGCTGGATGATCCGGCATCTGAAAATCCGATGATTCGTCCGCCCAGCCGGTTGATGTCTGTTTCGAAACTAAGGCGGGTACGGGTCGATGGTTCAAAAAACAAAGAAGCGACCACTTTTCCTTCAAGCAGTCTCTGGTTTGGATTTTTCTCAAAATCGGCTGCGAGTTCCAAAATCCGCAGGTAGTCTTCTTTTGAATAATCAGTA
>JAEUSS010000454.1 GCA_016788685.1 Prolixibacteraceae bacterium
GCATTCACTTCGGCAGCGGGTAACAATGGAAGCGCTTTTGCCGGACTTAACGCGAACACGGTATTCTATAACGTGACACTGGGAATAGTAATGCTCATCGGTAGGTTTGGGGTAATTATCCCGGTATTGGCTATTGCCGGAAATTTAGCCGGTAAAAAAATCACTCCCCCTTCCGAAGGCACTTTCCATACTGACAATTGGGTGTTCGTTGGCCTGCTCATCTCGGTAATTCTTATTGTTGGCGGATTAACCTTTTTTCCGGCCTTATCACTGGGCCCCATTATCGAACACCTTATTATCAATCAGGGCATCACTTTCTAATCTCAAAAAAAATGAACGATAAACAAAATACCAGCCTGTTCAACAAAAAGCTAATGTTGCAGGCAACCAAAGACAGTTTTCTGAAACTAAACCCGGTTACTTTAATCAAAAACCCGGTTATCTTCATTGTTGGCATCGGCGCATTACTGACCACAATAACCGTTTTAAGCGACCTTTTTTCGGGTAACTTCTCATCATTCAATTTTCAAATAGCTGTATGGCTGTGGTTCACTGTTTTATTTGCCAATTTTTCTGAAGCCATTGCCGAAGGAAGAGGAAAAGCGCAAGCCGAAAGTTTACGCAAAAACAGAACTCAGATATTGGCCCGAAAACTGGTTGAAAACAAGGAAACGGCTGTTGCAGCTCCGGAGTTGAGAAAAGGCGATGTAGTTGTCTGCGAAGCCGGCGACGTTATCCCTTCTGACGGAGAAGTAATTGAAGGCATTGCCAGTGTTGACGAATCGGCAATAACCGGAGAGTCGGCCCCGGTTATCAGGGAAAGCGGAGGCGACCGTTCGGCAGTGACGGGTGGCACAAAAGTAATCAGCGACCGGATTATCATCAAAATCACATCCGAACCCGGAGATACGTTTATTGACCGGATGATCGCCCTTGTCGAAGGAGCCAAAAGGCAAAAAACACCCAACGAAATAGCTCTATCCATCTTACTATCAGGATTATCAACTATCTTTCTGTTGGCCGTTGTCACCCTTCCTGCATTTTTCAACTACAATTTACTGGCTTCCGGAACACCTCAGCCACAAACCCTGACAATTCCGGTATTGATTGCATTGCTCGTTTGCCTGATACCAACTACAATTGGCGGTTTGCTTAGTGCGATTGGTATCAGCGGCATGGACCGGCTTCTGCAACGGAACGTAATTGCAACAAGCGGACGTGCCATTGAAGCAGCAGGAGATGTGGATGTTCTTCTGCTCGACAAAACAGGTACAATCACGCTGGGAAACCGCATGGCCACCGATTTCTTTCCGGCCGACGGAATTAGTTCTGCCGACCTGGCTCATGCAGCTCAACTGTCTTCATTATCCGATGAAACTCCTGAAGGACGCTCGATAGTTGTATTGGCCAAGGAGAAATTTGGGTTGCGCGGACAAGACGTTCATCAGGAAAATATGGTCTTTATTCCGTTTACCTCACAGTCCAGGATGAGCGGAGTTGACTTGTATGATGAAAAAAAGGCTGTCCGCCGGATCAGAAAAGGATCGGCCGAAGCCATTCATTCGTTTGTCAACAACGAGAACGGCTTCTTTCCTAAAAAGATGCAGGAAAAAGTAGTTGAACTGGCTCAAATGGGAGCTACCCCTCTGGTGGTAGCTGAGGATAATCGGGTTCTGGGAGTCGTGCTGTTAAAAGACATTGTAAAAGGCGGGATCAAACAACGGTTTGCCCAGCTCCGGACGATGGGAATCCGGACAGTGATGATTACCGGAGATAACGCCCTGACTGCAGCCGCTATTGCTGCCGAAGCCGGAGTTGATGATTTTATGGCTGAGGCCACTCCGGAAGATAAACTTCGCCGCATTCGCGAAGAACAGGCTAACGGACACCTGGTCGGAATGATTGGCGACGGAACGAATGATGCTCCCGCCCTGGCGCAAGCCGACATTGGTATAGCCATGAACACGGGAACCCAGGCCGCCAGAGAAGCCGGAAACATGGTCGACCTCGACAGTAACCCTACCAAGCTGATCGAGGTGGTTGAAGTAGGCAAGCAATTGCTGATGACCCGCGGAGCGCTGACCACATTCAGCATCGCCAACGATGTTGCCAAGTATTTCGCCATTATCCCGGCCATTGCAGTTTCTCTTTATGCCGGAAAAGATGGAGTCGGGCCATTATCTGCCCTGAATATCATGCAACTAGGTTCTTCCGGAAGTGCCATATTGAGCGCAATCATATTTAATGCTCTGGTCATCATACTTCTGATTCCTCTGGCGCTCAAAGGAGTCCGCTACCGCCCTATGTCAGCCAATAATGCTCTTCTGCAAAACCTGCTGATCTATGGTTTAGGTGGTATTGCCGCACCCTTTATCGGGATAAAACTGATTGATCTGATCATAAATTCATTGTGATGGAATACCTGATAAAAGATTTGCTTCAGAAACTATCCAGTCGGAAACTCGAGGAAATGGCATTAATAAATAAATATAAGAATGAAGGTTTACAGGAG
>JAEUSS010000368.1 GCA_016788685.1 Prolixibacteraceae bacterium
GAAGCACCGAAAGGCTCGTATATTTCGATTCCGGTGGATACGAAGATCAGGAAGTCGGATAAGCTGTACAAAATTGTGGATGCTTCGGAAGTGAAACAGCAATAAACAGTTTATAGAAATTAAATTAAAATACCAATTCAAAGAGACCGGCAATCTTCTTACTTTTGAGACAAACTTTTACCCTTTATGCGAAAAATAATTGTTGTTTCAGGACTCGTCCTTTTGGTTGCGGCGGCAGCTATACTTGGAATCAAATACTTTCCTGTCCGTCCGGATCAACCTGTGATACAAACTTTTTCAACCAAGCAGAACCCGGCTTTCAAGGCCGTTCCTCGGAAGTGTCCGCTGGTGATTGAAGTAAAAAATCAGGAGGGCTTGTTTAATACCATGAAGGGTGACAGCCGCCTGTTTGCCGAATTCAGAGGCATCAGGGAGTTTGAAAATCTGTTCTCTGAAATCAGCCGGTTCAGGGATTTTGTCAGCAGCCGTTCAGGTATCAGTGATTTGCTGAAAAGTAAATCAGTAATTATTTCCGTTAATCCTTCAGGAAAAAACCAGCTTGCCAATTTGTTCCTGGTCCAGTTGAACGACCAGAATGAATCGGGTTCGGTGAATGAAGTGGTTACCCGCGAACTGGGCTCTGCCTTTTCGGTTACCCGCAGAAACTATGAGAACACGGTGATATTCAGCGCCCGATCGGGCAGCCTGAATTTTTATTTCGCCTGTGCGAACGACATTTTTATGGCCAGCGAAGATTTTATCCTCATCGAAGAAGCCATTCGCCAGACCAATTCCGTAAATCTGCTGAACATCCGCGAGTTTACCGAGGTCTATAAAACGATTGAGGAAACCGCTTATGCCAATATTTTCATCAACCACCTGACTATTCACCAGATGTTGGCCAGGATCGTTTCTCCGGAAATCCGGAAAACAATCAGTCAGCTGGCATCCTACTCCAACTGGTCAGAGCTGGATCTGGCCGTAAAAACTTCAGAACTGGAACTGGAGGGTTACAGCGTGACCAAAGATTCGACGGATAATTACCTGAATATCTTCAGGAATCAGGAACCGCAGAAACTGACCATTGAAAAAGCTATTCCGGCAAATGCCTCATGCTTTGTGGCCTTAAACCTGAAAAATACAGGAGCCTATATCGATCAGTATGAGGCTTACCTTCGGGCAAAAGGGAATTTTTACCCCCGTGAAATGAGCCTGATGGATTTCAGGAAGAAAACAAATACCGATCCGGTGCGGCTGATCAGGGAGCTTGCCGGCAGCCAGTTTGCCGGGGTTTATACCAACATCAATAAATCGAATCCGAAGCAGAACCGCTTTTTTGTGGCCGAAATTAATGACCATTCGGATGCCCGGGACAAGCTCGGAAAGGCTGTTTCGGAATACAGCAAGTCGAGCAAAACCAGCGAGACGGAACTGCATACCGAATATGCCGCGAACAGCAAAAAAACGTTCGATATTTACCGGCTGCCGATCGGCAATATGCCCGAATCGCTCTTCGGACGGGCCTTTTCGGGCATCGATGCCGGGTACTTTGTGCTGTACGAAAAATACCTGATTCTGGGCGATAACCTGCCCGGGCTGAAAAGTTACCTGCAGAGCCTGGTCAGTGCCAAAACGCTGGCAACCGACTCGGTGTATCAGGACTACATCAAAGGCGCGCAACCCAAGCCGAGTTTCTTTTTGTATGCCCGGGTTCCCAAAGTCTTCAGGCTGAAAGATGTGCTGCTGAAACCTGAAGTCAGCGCGATACTTTCCGAAAACGAAGATATTATCCGCAGGTTCAGTACTTTTTCGTGGCAGTTTTCTGTTTCTGACAACATGATTAAAAACCGGGTAAACCTCAGGTACGATCCCGATGCCAAAGAAGAACCTCAGGCCGTTTGGCAGCTGAAACTCGGCGGGCAGCTGGCTCAGCAACCCAAACTGGTGCTCAACCACAAAGACCTTCCGAACCGCGAAGTGATTGTTTACGACAGCGGAAACAACTTGTCGCTCATCAACAAAGAAGGGCTTGCTTTGTGGACGATTAACATTCCCGGCCAGATCGTTTCAGAAATTCACCAGATCGATTTGTACCACAACAACCGCTATCAGTACATTTTCAACACCAAAACCCAGCTCTATGTCATCGACCGGATGGGCAACAACGTGGGGAAATACCCGGTGACACTCAAATCGATGGCTTCAAACGGCGTGTCGGTGGCTGAATACGGGCAGAGTAAAGAATACCGCTTTTTTGTTGCCGGAGAAGACCGGAAGGTGTATGCTTTCGACCGCGACGGAAGACTGGTGCCGAAATGGAATTTTGAAGGATCGGAAAGCCTGGTAACCCAACCAGTCAGGCATTATGACATTGACGGGAAAGATTATATCGTTTTCTCCGACAAACAGAACACCTACTTCCTCGACCGGCAAGGCAAAACCCGGGAAGGGCAGCCCGCTCCGTTCGAACGCTCGGAAAATCAGACTTATTTCTTCGGGGGCAATAACCCGCGCCTGATCTCCACCGACCAGTTGGGCCGCATTCACATTCAGGACTTTACCGGTCAGTCGGAAATTAAAGAAGTTGGTAAATTTGGCTCTGCTCACCGGTTTGTTGCCGAAGACCTGGACGGCGACGGCGCTCCGGAATACCTGTTTGCCGACGGGAAAAAGCTGATGCTGTTTGGCGCCGACGGGAAAAAGCAGGCCGAACATGCCTTCCCGGACGTGATCAGCGAAACTCCGCTGGTTTGTGCTATGGGCAACGGCGGCATCCGGATTGGTGTGGTGATTAAAGGCGAGAATAAAGTGTATCTGCTCGACAAAACCTGCACGGTGATCAGGGGATTCCCGCTCGAAGGGGATACCGACTTCATCCTCGGAAAATTTAACGACTCCAATGGCTGGTACAACCTCCTGACGGGAGCGCAGGGAAATACCCTGGTGAACTACCGGATTGAATAAACCTGGCAATGAGACTTAAATGCCGAACTCCCCGTCATGGCGAACGGAATGAAAGACAGTGAAGTAATCTCTGCCGGTGACGACTTACAATCCTTTTTAAAATTGAACTAACGGAGCTGCCTGTAAGGGAAGCCCCGTTTTAACATTTTTTGTAAATGGGTTACTCCTTGGTTGAGCCAGCCTGGAAAGTGCAGGTCGCTTTTTCCGACCGATAGTTCCGATTTTCCGACCGGATGGATTAATAATCCGACAAGAATGTCAGATTTTCCGACGGGTTCGTCGCTTTTTTCGACGGGAAGGTCTGTTTTTCCGGCAGGATGGTCTTTTTATACGACGGGAAGGTCTGTTTTTTGGTGTAAATTAGCTTCCGTGCGACGATGTTGATCGTCCGTACGACGATATTGATTGTCCGTACGACGACAATGATCGTCCGTACGACGACAATGATCTTTTCTCCGACGAAGCTGACTTTAAAAGCGAAAATGACGTCGGAAAATACGACGAAGTCATTTGTTGTGAGTGTAGCGAGATATTTAAAAAGCGCTGGAAACCGCTGGTGACGATGTTGTAATCCTTTTTTTAATTAAACCAATGGAGCTGCCTGCAAGGGTAGCTTCGTTTAACATTTTTTTGTAACTTGGGTCGCACCTTGGTTGAGCCAGGCAGGAAAATGCGGATCACAGATCCGCTACCAAGAGGTGCTGATTGCAGATCAGCACCAGCGCTTGCGAAGATTATAGCATATCCGGAGGAGCAAGGCATGGCTATGATATAGGTAGTAGGTTAAATTCATACGGAACTGTTGCTGGGATAAATCCTGACATAATATTTAGTTACTCAGATTATAAGCCATGGTGGCATGGAATTTATAGAATCCCAAGAAGATGGTAAGGTTTATTTTTACAATAATATTTGCGCTAATACTTTGTTTATGCGCTGAAAGTCAGGAAAGGAATATTGACAATAGAATGCTTTTGGAAGCCTCTTTTAACGTTGATACTATTTTCATGGAAGATTCTTTGAAAGTACATCTACTCTTTAAAAACACCTCAAATGCAGTTTTTGGCTTATATCCTGAGGGGATAATTGGATTAGTACATAATCATAAAGATTTTATTACATATAACACTCCTCAAAGAATTACCTATAAGCTACATGACTTCTCAAATACTAAGAAAGTTGTCAATTTAAATCCAGGAGATGAATATCAATGTGATTTTGGTATTCTTGCAAATGCAAATTTCTTTTATGAAGGGAAAAATACAGTGTTAGTTTATTATCATTTTTTCGATGAGCCGAATAAAAGAAAATGTAAAAAACGAGAGCCGAAGCTTTCGTTGTGGTCAACACCAATTAATATCATCATAAGAAAACAGTAAATGGCAAAAGCCCGGACATTGCCGCACTACCCCTCGTTACCCACACTGCCCCTCGTTTGAGCGATAGCGGTAACGAGGGGTTATTGGTTTTGTGTTTGCAACGCAGTTTGGAGTAAAGCTTTTATACAAGGATATTCAGATTCAGTATCTTGCAGCTAAAAAACTGACGGCAGAGAATTACTTCATCAAAGATCAGAACGCTGTTTATTACCTGACATTTACCATCGTAGATTGGGTTGATGTGTTTACCCGGGAAGCGTATAAAGCGGTAATTGCCGACTCGTTGAATTATTGTATCGGGCATAAGGGCCTTGAAGTATTTGCCTGGTGTTTAATGTCGAATCATCTGCATTTGGTCTGCAGGGCGACAACGATTCTGGATAAAATGAAAACGGAGCCGGAAAGCCGGAGGGATTGGATGCTTTATCGTTTTGAATTTGCCGGTAAATTTGATCACCGCATATCGAAATACCGGTTCTGGGAAGACACCAATCATGCAATACAGCTTGACAGCACAAGTTTGATTGAGCAGAAAATGAACTATACTCATGATAATCGGGTAAGGGCAATGATTGTTGGCAGACAGGAAGATTATCTTTACAGTTCGGCCAGGGATTATGCCGGAGAAAAAGGACTGGTTAATGTCCAAACCATTTTGTAATGAATAGAATAATGTGCAAACTCCAAGCCATTTACCCCTCGTTGCAAACGAGGGGCAGTGTGGGTTAATATTGCAACTATTCATTTAAATTCACGGGGACAAATTCATATTGTACCCAAATACTAAAAAACTATGGAAAAAGAAGAACTTATCTTGGCGTTCCATTATGCTATGCTTACAAATATCAAGTCAAACTTTAGAATGATTTGTATTGATTGGAACACTAACAAGTGGATAAAAATAAGAGTTTATTCTGATACAGATCCGTGTGAAGATGATTATGAACTAGTTTCCTGTATTTTAACCGATCTAAGTCATGAAGTGGTTTTTGAGAAGTGGATAAAGGAAGTTATTTATTGTGATATCCCATTACATGAATTAGATAGGTTACAATGCGTTTTATACGCAAGGCATGAATAATTACCTGCTCCCACAACTACCGATAAAACGCCACAAATTGGTCCTAAAAAATAACAAATCAGCTCCCTCGTGTAGTAAGTGAGGGAGCTAAATATTAACAATTATGAGATTATTTAATTTATTAAGTTGGTTGTGTGCGATTGTAATGTTTATTCTAACGATTCTGATAATATTCTTTGAAAAGTATTTCTCTCCGGTGACAAATCGAATATTCTTATATATCGGGACTATATTTTTTGTAATTTTTCCAGTAGTAGAACTATTAAAAAGGAGGGCGATTAAAAAACATGAAAACAAAAATCGTTGATCGGATATTAATCTTATTGGCATTTAATATT
>JAEUSS010000463.1 GCA_016788685.1 Prolixibacteraceae bacterium
CAGATAAACGCGCATGGCATTCATCCCGATTGCTTCGGCCCAGCCCAGTTCACGGCTGATAGTGGCTGTATCGAATGATTCGGCCTGCCAGGTCTCCAACTGGTTGATTGCAGTACTGGGGTTAAAATTGCTCCCGCGGAGCCAGTCGTTTTCTGTTGCCCACCGCTGCGCCTGTTCTTCATTCCAGCGTGTTGAAACAACTTCTTTTACTTGTGGTTTGGGTTGACAGGCGGTTAAAATGAACAAACCTGAAACAACCAGCATGGATAAGCTCTTTTTCATTAATTGTATGGTTTAAGTTATGTTGATTTTTGTTTGAAATATAAATAATTTCAGGAAAAGAATTATTTTTCTCCTGAAGGCAGCTGAATTGATTTTCCGGCAGGAATAGCTGCGCCGAAATCCGGAGTGCCGTCAGAATTCCATTGGAACGGTTGCATCCTGACATCGCGCTCCCAGCCTGGTTTAGTACTTTTTTTCGAGTGATAAATAATCCAGTCTTCGGTATCATCGGGCGATTTGACGAACGAGCAATGTCCGACACCGTATACCTGCGGATTTCCCAGGAACACCGGCCCGGTTTTTTTCCAGTTTGCCGGATCGAGCAGATTTCCTTCAGGATTAATCAGCTGCAACATTCCCTGTCGGTATTCAACCAGCCACGATTCGCGGCACGAGTAGATAACAAATACGTTATTGCCTTTTTTCAGAATTTCAGGGCCTTCGTTCAGGTTGAGCGGGCCGCCGGTTTCCCAGCTTTCAGCCGGAGACGAAAGTTTTACGCGTTTGCCTTTCATGGTCCATGGGTTTTCCATTTCAGAAATGTACAGGTGCTGTTGCGTGGCATCGGTAGTTTCCTGTTTGATCCAACCCGACCAGATGGAGTACAGTTTACCTTTGTGCTCAAAGATGGTCATGTCGATGGCCCAAACGTTGGAGTTCGGGTCAGCCGGATCATCGCCGGTGTATAAAACGCCCATGTCTTCGTAATCGCTGAAAACATCTTCGGTCTTTGAGCGAAGAACACCGGTACGCTGATGAATAAAAGGAGGCCCGGATTGGCCGGCGGCATAATACACGTACCAGCGGTCAGCAACGAAGTGAATTTCGGGAGCCCAGACACAGGCTCGGTTCCATCCGGTAGCCGGGGCTGTCCATATTTTTTTTATCTCGCCGAGTTTGGTCATCTTTTCCGATCTGAAAATGAAAATCGAATTGTTGGCCGAATAGCAGTAGATGTACTCGTTGTTGTGCTTTACCAGCCACGGATCGGCACCGTCCCAAACAGGGTTGGTAAAAGTCGTATACCCTTGCGGCGACTGTTTTTTTTCTTTGCCGCATGCAGTTGATGCTGCAAAGATCAGTGCCAGGGATAAAATGATCGTGCTGTTTTTTACGAAATGAAATTGGTCAGACATAGAATCAGGTTTGGTTTGGAATAGGTTTTAACACTTGCATTATTTGGTAAAGACCAGAATTGAGGGACTCGCCGCTCTTCTCTGATTTTTATTTCATGCTAAAGATAAATTTTTTCGGAAATTGCAGCGCGTAATAATTTGGTAATTTGCAGGTTTGTTGGTTGTTGTGTTATGTATGACATTTGGCTATGTTCTGGTCGGAAATAATTAAATATATTTGGGGTCTGCATTTGGTCAGGTACAAGCCGGATTGTCTGGAACACGGAGTGCTTATCTCCGGAATACCACAGGTCTAACGGCCTTTTCAGAAAGCCACTCTGAATGCAGTCTCCTGCAGTGAGGGGCATTGAAAATTCTAAAAGAAATCGAAAAATGAAAGATATGAACCGTAACTTGGTAATGATTTGTGCCCTGGGCGCCGGTGCAGTTGGATCTGTTTCTGCTGCACCTAAGGTATCGGTGCCTAAACAGCCCAACATTGTTTTTATCATGACCGACGATCATTCGTTCCAGACACTGAGTGCATACGATCGTCGTTTCATTAACACTCCCGGTCTCGACCGTATTGCCAAAGAAGGAATTACTTTTACCAACAGTTTTGTGGCCAATTCCATTTGCGGCCCCAGCCGGGCTTGTATGCTCACCGGGAAACACAGCCATACCAATGGCTTTCGCGATAATCATGATACCTTTGACGGATCGCAGCAAACTTTCCCGAAACTATTGCAGAATGCAGGGTATCAAACCGCTGTCATCGGGAAATGGCATCTGAAAAGTAATCCGACCGGGTTCGACCACTGGAGTATTCTGAATGATCAGGGAACTTATTATAATCCGGATTTTATCGATCAGAACGGAAAAAAAAGGCATGAAGGATATGTGACCAACCTGATCACCGATTACAGTATCAATTGGATGAACCAACGCGATCAGTCAAAACCGTTCTGCCTGCTTGTTCACCACAAAGCTGTTCACCGGATTTGGATGCCTGATATTCCGAACCTGACTTTATTTAAAGACCAGACTTTTCCTTTGCCTTCGAACTTTTTCGATGACTACTCCGGAAGGACTGCCGCCGGAAAACAGAAAATGAGCATCGCAAAAGATATGGATCTGGTGTACGACCTGAAAATGCTCGACAAAGAGGGTAAGATACAGACTCCGTACCGCCGCGATTTTCAGAATGGCGAATATGCCCGCATGACCGATGCTCAGCGCAAGGCCTGGAATGAAGTTTACGATCCGATTATCCGTCATTTCATGGAAGCCAAACTCGAAGGAAAAGCTTTGGCTGAGTGGAAGTACAACCGTTACATGCAGGATTACCTCAGTTGTGTCAAATCGCTCGACGATAACATTGCCCGCCTGCTGAAATACCTTGACGACAACGGACTGACCGACAATACGATTGTGGTGTACACTTCCGACCAGGGTTTTTACATGGGCGAGCACGGTTGGTTCGACAAACGGTTTATGTACGAAGAATCGTTTCGCACTCCGCTGCTGATGCGTCTTCCGAAAGCATATCACGCACAAGGAAAGGTCAGTCAGCTGGTTCAGAATATCGATTATGCACCTACATTTCTGGAATTGGCGGGAGTTCCGGTTCCTGAAGATATTCAGGGGCAATCGCTCGTTCCGTTACTCAAAGGTGAAAAACCTGAGAACTGGCGTAAATCCCTTTATTATCATTTCTACGAATTCCCCGGAGAACACGCCGTGCGACGGCATTACGGCATCCGAACTGATCGCTACAAACTCATTCATTTCTACAACGACATCGATACCTGGGAGCTTTTCGACCTGAAAAAAGATCCGTCGGAAATGAAAAATCTCATCGATAATCCGAAGTATAAGTCGATTATCGCTGATATGAAAGCGCAGCTGAAAAAGCTTCAGGAACAATACAGAGACCCGATTATCAACCAATAAATCCAATATGACGTATCTTAAATATCTGATCATTCCATTTGTTTTTATGACCTGGGTACAGACCAAGGCGCAGCTTCCTAAGCCCACGCCGTTACAGATGGAATGGCAAAAAATGGAGCAAATTGCATTCGTGCATTTCAGCATTAACACCTTTACCGATATGGAATGGGGTTACGGCAACGAATCGCCTGAGTTGTTTAACCCAACGCAACTGGATTGCCGCCAGTGGGTAAAAATTTGTAAGGATGCCGGATTGAAAGGCGTCATCCTCACGGCCAAACACCACGACGGATTCTGCCTCTGGCCTTCGAAATATACCGGACACAGTGTGAAGAATTCGCCCTGGAAGAACGGTAAAGGCGATGTGGTCCGCGAATTTTCAGAAGCATGTAAAGAATATGGCCTGAAAATGGGGCTGTACCTGTCGCCCTGGGATTGCAACCATCCGGCCTACGGAAAACCTGAATATAACCAGTATTTTAAGAATCAGCTCACCGAGTTGCTGACCAATTACGGTGACCTGTTCGAAATCTGGTTCGATGGGGCCAACGGCGGACGCGGTTACTACGGAACCGACTCGCTGCACAACCGCAGCATTGCCGCCGATTATTACGACTGGAAAGGGTTTGTGGAAATTGTCCGCAAGCTTCAGCCCAACTGTGTTGTTCATGGCGGAGGTCTTCCGGATATTCGCTGGGTGGGCAACGAAGAAGGACATGCCGCCGAAACGCACTGGAGCTCTCTTCGCCCGAACGATCAGTTTGATAAAGACAAAAGTCGCCCGCAACAGTTGAACACCGGCCACGAAGACGGAACGCGCTGGCTTCCTTCCGAAACCGATGTGTCGGTACGACCGGGCTGGTATTACCATGCCTTCGAAGACCACAAGGTGAAGACCCTGCCTGAACTGACGGATATTTACTACGAAAGCGTGGGGCGAAACAGTCTGCTGCTGCTTAACCTCAGTCCCGATAAACGCGGGCTGGTGCATCCCATCGACTCGGCCCGGCTGCTGGAGTGGAAGCGCCAGCTCGACCTTGATTTCAGTAAAAACCTGATTGACAAAAACTGCCGGTTTTCGTCCGGAGAACCCAAAAACCTGAAATCTGCGTTCGACAACGATTTTAACTCGTACTGGCAGGCAAGCTCTACAACCGGAACGCTGGAAATAGATTTCCGGAAGGAAATTACCTGCAACCGGCTGTTGCTTCAGGAATATATTCCGGAGGGACAAAAAGTGAAAAACTTTGCGGTGGACATCTGGGAAAACGGCAACTGGGCCGAACTGACCAAAGCTACCACGATCGGCTACAAACGGATCCTGCGGTTTTTACCGGTTAAAACCCAGAAACTCCGCATCCGTATCGAAGGTTCGCTGGCTCCGGCCATGATTTCGACCGTAGCGGTTTACAATGCCCCTGTTCTGTTGGCTCAGCCAGAAATCCGGCGCGATCAGTCGGGCAAAATCACGATCCTGTCGCCCGACAAGATTGGCGAAATTTATTACACCACCGACGGAACCCAACCTACCCGTAGCTCCGCAAGATACAGCCAGCCGTTCGTGCTCGATGGCCCGGCAATCGTCAAAGCCGTAATTTGTAATGGCCCCGACAATCAGGGAGAAACCACGACTCAGAAATTTACGGGCTCAAAATCAGAATGGAAAATTGTGGGCGAAACCAAGCCAAATCCGGCACTTTTCGACGGGAATCCCGGATCGACCTGGACCAGCAAGAAAGGTGTGAAGAGCATTGAAATCGATTTGGGCGCGGCAACCTCTTTCCGGGGAATAAGCTATTTGCCCGATCAATCGCGCGGAAACTACGGCATTGCCCTGAACTATATCGTTTCGGTCAGCCCGGATGGCAATACCTGGGAACCTGTGGCAAAAGGCGAATTCTCCAACATCCGGAACAATCCCGTCGGGCAAACGATCAACTTCTCAAAACCGGTTCAGTTTCAATTCCTGAAACTGGAATCGACTTTAATTTCCGACGGGCATCCGTCGCTTGGAATTGCAGAACTGAATTTAATTACTGATTAGTTAATTATTAGATATCAAAATGAAGCAGTTAAAGTTTACCGTTTATATTCTGTTATTTTTTGTTTTTTCCATTCCCGTATTTTCACAGTCAAAAGGGATAAAATTCAACGATAACTGGCAGTTCAAACTCGATTCGGCTAATACGCCCAACGACGAAGGTTTAGCCAAAGCGCAATGGCGCGAGGTACAGCTTCCGCACGACTGGAGCGTCGAACTGAATTTTGATGAAACCAGTCCGAGTGGCAACAGAGGTGCCAGTTTGCGCGGAGGAACCGCCATGTACCGGAAGTATTTCTCCTTGAATAAATCGGATGAAGGAAAGAATATTTTCATCGATTTTGATGGTGTTTACATGAACAGCACAGTGTGGATCAACGGTCATAAGTTGGGAACACGCCCGTTTGGGTATATTTCTTTCCGCTACGATTTAACCCCTTTCCTCAAATTTGGCGGTCAAAAAAACGAACTGCTGGTGCGGGTCGAAAATCAGCAGCCTAACTCGCGCTGGTACAGCGGTAGCGGCATTTACCGCAACGTGTGGCTGGTTAAAACCGGCAAAGTGCATGTCGATCATTGGGGAACATACATTACTACGCCAAAAGTCTCGAATCAATTGGCCAATGTTCAGGTTCAGACTAAAGTTCGAAACAGCCAGAGCACGGCTGTTAAGTCAAGCTTAAAAACTTTGATTTATAATCCTGAAGGAACGTTGATTAAAACGTTGACCAGTGATTTGTCTGTTCCGCAGAATGATTTGCTTGTTGCTGATCAGGAGTTTGCCATCGAAAATCCTAAATTGTGGTCACCCGGGAGTCCGAGTCTTTATCGGGCAGTCAGCCAGGTTTTTGTGAACGGGAAGAAGACCGACGAATACACCACCACGTTTGGGGTAAGGTACTTTAATTTTGACCGGGAGAAAGGTTTTTTCCTGAACGGTGAACCCACTAAAATAGTCGGGGTCTGTATGCACCACGATTTGGGGGCTTTGGGCGCAGCAGTGAATTACCGGGCGATGGAACGTCAGTTGGAAATCCTGAAGAAAATGGGGATCAACGGCATTCGTACTTCGCACAATCCGGCGGCTCCCGAGTGGCTCGACCTTTGCGACAAAATGGGCTTTATCGTGATGACTGAAACTTTTGATGTCTGGAAAGCGATTAAAGAAAACACGCCGTTCAATTACAACCTGTACTTTGATGAGTGGCACAAACGCGACATTACCGATCATGTGGTGCGCGACCGGAATCATCCTTCCGTTTTTATGTGGAGCATCGGCAACGAAATTCCGGAGCAATGGGGAGGAGAAAAAGATACTACCGGACGAACCATTGCCCGTAACCTGGTCAACATCGTTCATTCGCTCGACAGCCGTCCGGTAACAGCCGGGCTGAATCACGTGAGCCCGGAGAATAATCTGTACCTGTCGAAAGCGCTTGATTTGGTCGGGATCAATTATCACCATAAAGAATATCCGAATCTCCCGGCTATGTTTCCGGGCGAAACTTTCATTCTGGCCGAATCAAATTCAGCCTTGCAAACCCGTGGTGAATACCTGATGCCATCAACCGAAATACGCCGCTGGGCTGGTTTTACCAAAGCAAAAAACGGCGGAACCCCCGACCTGATAGCTTCGGCCTACGACAACAGTTCGGCACCATGGGCATCAACTTACGAAGAAGTGCTGAAACCGGTTCTCAAGTACCCTTATTTATCAGGTTTTTATGCCTGGACCGGTTTCGATTACCTGGGCGAACCTACGCCGTACCCGTTTCCGGCACGCAGTTCGTATTTCGGAATTGTGGATATGGCCGGGTTCCCGAAAGATGCCTATTACCTGTTTCAAAGTTTGTTCACTCCGGAAACGGTACTGCACATTTTTCCGCACTGGAATTGGGAAAACGGTCAGGACATTGATGTGTGGGCTTATTACAACAATGCCGATGCTGTTGAATTGTTCCTGAATGGCAAGTCGCTGGGAGTTAAAGCTAAACAGGGCGACGAACTGCACGTTCAGTGGGCAGTAAAATACGAAGCCGGAACCCTGAAAGCAGTATCGACCAAAGCCGGGAAAGTAGTGGCTGAAAGAGTGATTCGTACGGCCGGAGCGCCTGCGAAAATCGTGTTGTCGGCCGACCGGAATAAAATAAAAGCCGATGGCGAAGATTTATCATTTGTAACGGTCACGATTTTGGACAAAGATGGGAACGTGGTTCCCAAAGCCAATAATCTGCTGAATTTTAAGCTGGAAGGCGATGCCGAAATTGCCGCACTCGACAATGGACTTCAAACCGATCTGACTCCGTATTCAAATAAAAAAACGCGCAATGCGTTTAACGGGCTGGCATTGGCCATTGTGAAAGCCCATCACAAAAAATCAACAGTTAACCTGACTGTTTCCGGAGAGGGCCTGAAACCGGCATCAATCCGGATCGATATTCATTAAAATCCACATCACAGCCGACCGGAAATCTTTGTATTTCTTTTGTCTGAGGTACAAATTTTCCCGGTCGTGTGGTGATGAAAAAAAGTTTCCGAGTAGTAATAGGCGCTAAGTTTGTTGGTTTATTCGCCATATATTTCTGTATTTTTGCGGCCAACTAACTTTGTAAAAACGTATCATGCTTACCGGAAATTACAAGCTTCTTTATCAGCAACTTATTCAGGTTGTCGATTCCAAACGAATTTTTCACGATCCGCTGCATACCCTGGCTTTCGGAACCGATGCCAGTTTTTACCGGCTCATTCCGAAAATGGTCATCAAGGCTAAAAATGAGGAGGAGGTATCATTTATCCTGAAGGAGAGTTCGAAACTGGATATTCCGGTAACCTTTCGTGCCGCTGGAACGAGCCTTTCCGGTCAGGCCATTTCCGACTCGGTGCTGGTTATTGCCGGCAACCACTGGAAGAATTTCAAAATTGATCAGGACGGCCTGAAAATCCGTCTGCAACCCGGGCTGACAGGCGCTAAGGTAAATTCACTGCTGGCTTCGTACGGCCGAAAAATCGGACCCGACCCGGCTTCGATCAATGCAGCCATGATTGGCGGGATCGCGGCCAACAATGCCAGCGGGATGTGCTGCGGAACAGCGGAGAACTCTTACAAAACGCTCGATACCATGCGCATCGTCCTGGCCGATGGTTCGGTACTCGATACGTCCAGTGCAGAAAGCAAGGAACAGTTCATGAAAAGTCATCCGCAACTGATCCGGGAGATTGCAGATATGGTGGCCGAGGTAAAAGCCAATGATGAACTTTCGTCGCGTATTGCCCGGAAATTCAAAATGAAAAATACTACCGGATACAGCCTCAACGCGCTGGTTGATTTTTTCGATCCGTTTGAAGTGATTCAGCACCTGATGATTGGATCTGAAGGAACCTTGGGTTTTATTTCTGAAATTACCTATAAAACAGTGGTCGAACATCCGTTCAGGGCCAGTTCGCTGATGATTTTTCCGGACATTGAGAAAGCCAGCAATGCGGTGTCGCTCCTGAAGTCGGCTCCGGTTGCTGCTGTTGAGCTGATGGACCGCGCAGGGTTACGCTCGGTCGAAGATCAGGCCGGAATGCCATCGTACCTGAAAACCCTCAGCCCGACAGCCTGCGCCATTTTGGTTGAAACCCGCGCCACACAATCCGATCAGCTCAACCGGCAAATTGCCGGGATTCTGCAAACCGTTCAGGCAATACCTTCCGAAATTCCGATCCAGTTTACCGATGTTCCTTCGGAATGTGCCTTGTTCTGGAAAATCCGCAAAGGGTTATTCCCCTCAGTTGGAGCCATGCGAAAAACCGGAACAACCGTGATCATTGAGGACGTGGCTTTTCCGGTTTCCCGGTTAGCCGAGGCAACACTCGATTTGCACCGGCTGTTCGAAAAATGGGGTTACCACGAAGCGGTGATTTTTGGTCATGCGCTCGAAGGGAACCTGCACTTTGTATTTACCCAGGATTTCGGAACAGCCAGAGAAATTGAACGGTACAGCCATTTTATGGCCGAAGTTTCCGAAATGGTAGTCTCCAAATACGATGGTTCGCTCAAGGCCGAGCATGGAACGGGCCGTAATATGGCGCCGTTTGTCGAGATGGAGTGGGGAAAGGAAGCTTACGATTTGATGAAGCGGATCAAGCGGATTTTTGATCCGAAAAACCTGCTTAATCCGGGTGTGATCCTGAATAATGATCCGGAAGCACACCTGAAAGATCTGAAACCGATGCCCGCCGCCAGCGAAAAGATTGACAAGTGCATCGAATGTGGGTTTTGCGAGCCCACCTGCGTTTCGGCCGAGCTGACTTTAACGCCCCGTCAGCGCATTGTGGTTTACCGCGAAATGGCCAGTCTGGCGAGGACTGGCCACGAACCGCACATCGCCGCGTCACTGGCAAAAGCTTATCAATACTCCGGAAATGAAACCTGCGCTACTGACGGGTTGTGCGCCACCGCCTGTCCGGTTAAAATTGACACCGGTAAACTGATTAAAAATCTGCGTACCGAGGAAATTGGTTCAGGGCAAAAACGTGCCGTCTGGATTGCCGACCGCATGAAAGGTGTTACCTCTTCGGTTCGCGGAGCACTTTCGGTTGTCGGATTTTTTCATACCATCCTGGGAACATCTGTGATGAAAGGTATTTCAGGAGGAATGAGAAGTTTGTCAGGAAACCGCATCCCGCTCTGGAATCCGTATATGCCGTTGGGCGCCAGAAAGATCGATTCAACTCAAAACATAAAATCAGAGCATAAAGTGGTGTATTTTCCGTCGTGCATCAACCGGGCGATGGGTGTTTCAAAAGAACACCGGAACGAGAAACAGCTTTCGGAAAAAATGCTGGAATTGTTGAATAAAGGCGGTTTCGAGGTCATTTATCCTGAAAACATGAACGCACTTTGCTGCGGAATGGCTTTTTCGAGTAAAGGGTATACTGAGGGCGGAACAAAAAAATCGGCCGAGCTGGAAGCCGCGTTGCTGAAAGCCAGCGAAAACGGGAAATATCCGGTTTTGTGCGACATGAGTCCGTGCCTGTTTACCATGAAGGAAAACATGAAATCGGGGCTGACGTTGTATGAACCGGTGGAGTTTATTCTGGAATACCTGTTGCCTAACCTGGAAATTACGCCTTTGCAGGAAACGATTACCGTTTTCCCGGTGTGCAGCATGAAAAAGATGGGGTTGGAAAATAAACTCGTTGAACTGGCCGAAAAGTGCGCGGCCAAAGTGATTGTTCCTGAAACCAACTGCTGCGGGTTTGCCGGCGACCGCGGATTTTCGTTCCCCGAATTGAATGAGCACGGCTTGCGCGAACTGAAAATGCAGCTTCCGAATGAAGTGAAACGCGGCTATTCGACCAGCCGCACCTGCGAAATCGGTCTGAGCATGCATTCCGGAATTTCGCACCAATCGATTGTTTACCTGGTTGATCAGGTAAGCTTGGCTAAGGTAAATCATTAGAAATTATATGAATAACATGACCATGAAAACTACTTTAACAGTTCTTTTGACGATTGTACTTTGGGGTTGTGCCGGACGCAGTTCGCAAAACGGCGTTCAGAAAAGTCAGGATTCAGTAAGTACGGAGGCTGTTGCTCCGGATATGCACAATGCGAAGATTGCACTTGATTTCGCCGGAACTTACAAAGGAACCCTGCCGTGTGCTGATTGCAGCGGCATCGAAACCGAAATACTGATCAGTACCGATCTATCTTTTGTGCGCAAAACCCGGTATCTGGGGAAAAATGGTCAGACAGTTTTTGAAGAGAAAGGCACTTACAAGTGGAACGATGCCGGGAATACCATTATCTTTAACGAGGTGAAAGATGCGCCGGATCAGTATTTTGTCGGCGAAAATGTGTTGATTCAGCTTGATCTTTCGGGAAACCGGATTACCGGCAGTTTGGCTGAAATGTATGTGTTGAAAAAGGTATTGTAAATCTAAAAAGAACGTTTCCTTTTGCCCGAGCCTAAATCGGCGAGTTGTCTGAATTTGCTGAAAACTTAACCAACTAACTATACTGGCAATGGATCAATTAAAATTCAAAAAAGCAGGAATGGCACTGATGATGCTCTTTTCTGCATTGCTGTCTTCAGGGCAGGGAACCAAAAAGGTACAAACTTATGATGTCGCTGCTTTTTACTGGCCGGCTTACCATCATGAACCGCGGCTGCAGCATGTTTTCCCGGATGGAAAGGGAGAATGGGAAGATATCTATACCGCCAAACCCGAAAGACCGGGGCATGATCAGCCGAAAGTTCCGGTTTGGGGATACGAGGACGAATCGGACCCCCGGGTGATGGAAAAGAAAATTGATGCGGCTCAAAAACACGGGGTTAATGTATTTATTTTCGACTGGTATTGGTACGACGGGAAACCCCTGCTCGAAGACTGTATCAACAACGGGTTCCTGAAAGCAAAAAACAACGATCAGATCAGATTCTACATCATGTGGGCCAACCACACCGCCAATAGTTACTGGGACCGGAAGATGCAGGATAAAACCAAGGTGTTGTGGCCCGGCGAGTGCGACCGGAAAAACTTCGATATCGTGGTCGACCGGATTATTTCCCGGTATTTTAAACATCCTTCGTACTACAAAATTGACGGGAAACCTGTTTTCAGCATTTATGAATTGTCGACCCTGATCAAAGGGCTGGGCGGAATTCAAAACACGAAAGAAGCCCTGGACTCGTTCCGGAAAAAAACGGTGGAGGCCGGATTCCCGGGATTACACCTTCAGGCGATATTGTGGGGTGCAATTCCGAAAAATCTGGCTGGTGTTCCCGGAGATCAAAGCCAAACGCAGGGTGGAGTACTCGATTATTTCGGGTTTAATAGTCTGACCAATTATTCGTGGGTTCACTTTATCTCGCCGGATAACGATTACATCGACTGGGCTAACCAGGCAACTGCCATGTGGCCGAAGTTCGATCAGGAGTTTTCCATTCCCTTTTTCCCGCATGTTTCCATCGGGTGGGACAACAATCCGCGCTTTCCGGAAGGCAAACAGCCGTATGTCAGAAATACCAAACCCGAATCGTTTGCCATTTATCTGAAAAAGGCTAAATCGTACCTCGATCAGCATCCGGAACAACCCAAACTGATTACCATTAATGCCTGGAACGAATGGTCGGAAGGTAGTTATCTGGAGCCCGACCAGACCAACGGGTTCGGCTACCTGAAAGCGATAAAGAAGATATTTAAATAGGCTGGTCATAAAAAAAGCATGGAGCGACGAACGGTCCATGCTTTTTTTATGAGAGTAAAATCAGCGGGTAATGGCACTTTTGTCCATCCACTCAAACAGCGGTTTCATCCATTCTTCAGGCTTCATTTTTAATACAAATCCATGATTTCCGGAGGGGTAAAGGTGCATCTCCGCCGGAACTTTATTCCGGATTAACTCCTGGTAGAAACGAATGCTGTTTTCAACCGGAACCACGGTGTCGTCGCCGGTGTGGGTGAGCCAGGTGGGAGGGGTGTTTGGGTTAACCTGTAAATAGTTGGAAAAAAGTTTGACTTGTTCTTCGGAAGGCGATGGGCCAAGCAGGTTGTTGCGCGAACCTTTGTGGGTTAATCCTTCCTCCATGCTGATGACCGGATAAATCAGGATCATAAAATCGGGACGCAGGCTGATGTTTTCAGGATTGGGAATGTATGATTTGTTGAAATGAGTTCCGGCGGTTGAGGCCAGGTGACCTCCGGCCGAAAAGCCCATGATTCCGACCTTTGCCGGGTTGATGTTCCATTCGGAAGCCCGCTGGCGTACCGTTTTAATGGCTTGCTGGGCATCCTGAAGCGGGCCAACCGATTTGTCGTTCATGATTGAATCGGCAGGCAGCCGGTATTTCAGTACCAATGCAGCAATCCCTTTTTTCTGAAACGATTCGGCAATCATCGTTCCTTCTGTTTCGTAGCATTCCATTTGGTAACCTCCTCCCGGACAAATAACCACAGCCGCTCCGGTGGCTGTGCTTTTTTCGGGCAGATAAACGGCCAGCGTCGGCTGGGCAATATTCCGGTAGCCCACAAACTGCCCGTTATTTTCCATCCGGACTTCTTTCATGGCGTACGGCTTACTGTTTGGAACGGCGCCCGGATATAACGGAATGGTTTTTTGAGCTGAAACGTGCGTGGAAATCAATAGCATTAACGCGAATAAAATTTTGTACATGGTGGTTGATTTTAGTTTCTTAATTTTTTATTCAGGTCAGGAACAATTGTTTTTGCTGCCTTTTTTATCCTGATGTAGTTGGACAAATCACGGAGGGCAATGACTTTAAACCGGTTGGCGGCAAGGTATTCCAGATATTCTCTGAACAACTCGGGTGGCGTGGTGACCCAGGGATGTTCAATATCCGGAACGCCATGAATGGTGAGCACCACAATCTTTCCGTCGCGTGCTTCCTGAAAAGCTTCCATCATCAGCGGTTTGTTGTCGGCATTCATGGCCCAGCTGGGGATGAGCAGCGGATGATCGGTTTGCGGATCGTAAGCACGGCTGCCACCTGCCCGGGCAAACCGGTAACCCTTTTCGGCCAACACTTCGAGCACCGGAAGGCTGAGGTCGTAACCCGGGTAGGCAAAGCTGACAGGCCGGGTAATTCCCGAAGAATCGCACCGATGTTCGATGTATTCGAGCTGGCCGATCAATTCTTGTTTGGTCAGTTTGCTTACCGGCGGATGATTCCGGGTGTGATTGGCCACTTCAAAACCCATGCGGCCGAGCTCGCGAATCTGCCGCCAGTTCATGTATTTGGAGGTATCCGTGAAGTGGGGAGGAAATTCGCAAATAAAGAAGGTTGCGCCAAAGCCAAATTCTTTCAGGAGTGGCGCCACCACCGAATACTGACTGGCCGTGGCATCGTCGAAAGTGAGTACGACCAGGCGGTCGGGAATTTGTTTCTTCACGGTACCTGAAAATCCGCAACAGGCCAGTGCCATCAACAGCAGCAGTATCGTTGGTTTTTTCATGAAGTTTTGGTTATGGTTATGTTGACAAAAGTAACGGCTTGAACGGAGTTTTCGGAGTTTTTCCGGAAAAGATTTCGTGGAAACAGAAAAGAAATTCGTGCGCCCGAAAAAAGGAGCATTGAAGTTTGATTTGAACTCAGCGACGGTTTAAAATTAGCCGAACGATTGGTTTTCAAACGAAATCAGAACCGTTCGGAATCCGTGTGGTTTAATTTTAAATCAGGGGGAACTGCGTTTAAAATGTATTTATTCAGATTTTGATTCGATTACTTTGAATTGCTGAAGATTTGCATTGAATTGCTGAAGATTTGCATTGAATTGCTGAAGATTTACATTGAATTAATGAAGAATTACATTGAATTTTTGACGATTTATTTTTAATTATTGAAGAATTTAATTGAATTGATGAAGATTTACAGTGAATTAATGAAGATTTACAGTGAATTAATGACGATTTACATTGAAATAATGAAGAATTCAGGGAATAGAAGGTTCTGTTCAATAAACAGTTGGTTGAACAGAACCCAACCAAACGGTGTCAGGTGGATGTATTAAACAAATATTCTATATATTTGATAGCGTTGCCGCTAACACCTAAAAACCAACGAAGAAAACTATCCGCCTGATGCTGCCCGAAAATCATCCAATCCATATTTACCAGACTATTCACATTGACACGCATCGTGAATATACGCGCAATGGACGGGGATACCCCAGCTCCGGCGCGAGTCCTTTCGCGGGATCAACGATAAATCTGTTTCTTATTTTTAGGTTCCAGCAACGGTTAATTCGTGCATGAGCCTTAACGACAAACTTCAGAACCAGAAAACCACGCGATGCAACCGCCTCTACCCCTCGTTTAAGCGATAGCGTCAACGAGGGGTAGTTGGTTTTGCGTCTGTGACGCAGTTTTTGTTTGGTATTGCACCTGGGATTAAGTTACAAACTTAAAACTATTTACCCCTCGTTGCAAACGAGGGGCAGCACTGGGAAATCTATGTTGCGTATTTTAGTATATAAAACCAGCCTAAGAAAATATACGCAATGCGTAAAATAACTATGAATGCAAGGACTATGTTTCAGTAAAACGATTTATTGTCTTTATTATCAATTAAGTAATGTATCTTCTGAAAAACTATTTATTATAAAAGTCACTCAAATATAATTGCGTATATTTGAGTGTTATGGCCAATGTTAAAAGTGACAAAACAATGACTCGACAGTTAATATTTTTGATCCTATTTATATGTACAAGTATTGCCTGTTTTTCGCAAACTAACATTGATACATGCAATACTGACTATTATAGGGAGAAAATTCGGTTAAATATAATAGCGAAGGAGTTAAAAGACACAGTAGTCTTATTCCATAATTATATTAGCGGGGTTGACGAAAAACGAATAATTTGCAACTCCATAAGTATTACTAGCGATTTGAATAACTTGATATGGGAAAGTAAATACATCAAGTCATACCTTAATTATCAAAACAAATGGAACAAATTTTCTATTATTTCATACAAAATTGACAATCACACCGACACAATAGCTTGCTATTTCTTATGCGATAGAAACACAAAGAGAACTGTTGAAATGGTGAGATTTCGAATAGCAAATAAAAAAATAAGCGGAATAAATATTTTACCAAAAATCTATAATGGATTTGTGCCGATTGATGAATTTGAGAACTATAGGATTGAAGAATATGAATAAATAAAACACTGTGCATAACTTCAGCTACCCGTCAAGGTCGGCGGCAGAGGTTTTCGGTGGGCATCTTTCCGCTCGGGCTGCTTTTAGGCTTGACAGGAATTGAAAATCGGCGCAAGCCAAATCGCCCGCAATCCGCACCTGCGTGTAGCTTCCTACGTTATGGCTAATTTAAAACGTGCATTTAGACAATGATGGCAAGATTAATAACAATAGTATTTTTAAGTCTTTTGACAGGCAATCTCTGTGGTCAATCAATTCCTTCGTTTTGGATGAATATATATAGACTTGATGATTACTTTGAGACGAAAAAAGGAGAAATCAATAAGATCACAGTTGATAAGATTGGGTATTATTCATCGGGAGACACTTATAAAGAGAAATGGATTTATTCTTTTATTTCCCAAAGTCGGATACAAGGAGAAAAGTATAAAGACAGTGAATTACAAATGAAATTTCAATTAGAATTAGATAGCCTAAATCGAATAGTAAAAAAGATCACTGAATCCAAAATTCCATTGATTGGATGGAGAAAAGAAATTATTGTTTTTGAGTACGGCGACAACAAAGTAATATTT
>JAEUSS010000369.1 GCA_016788685.1 Prolixibacteraceae bacterium
CACCCAGCGGAAGGGGCCGAAACCGTAGTCGAAAAAGAGCGGCCCCATGATGTCCTGAACGTATGACGGATAGCTGAATGTTCCGTCGGGGCGGGTGACTTGCGCCCGGGCACGTTTGGCTTCCAGCAAAAAGGCATTGCCGTAATCCCAGAAATACATGCCTTTCGCGGAAAGCTGATTGATGGCATTTACTTGCCGGCGAAGGCTTTCGTAAACTTTCTCCTGAAAAAGGGACGGGTTTTCAGCCATGAGCTGATTGGATTCACCGAGTGTTAAACCCGCCGGGTAGTAACCACCGGAAAACGGGTTGTGCAGCGAGGTTTGGTCGGAACCCAAATCAACCGGGATATTTTCGTTGGCCAGTTTCTCCCACAAATCGACCACATTCCCCTGGTAAGCCAGCGATACCGCCTCTTTGTTGCGGCTGGCGGCGAGCATCCGTGAAATGAGCTGGTCCGGATCTTCAAAAACTTCATCGACCCAACCCTGCTGGTGACGAACGGCCACCACCTTGGGGTTGATTTCGGCCACCACGGCCACCATCCCGGCAATTACGGCGGCTTTTGGCTGAGCGCCCGACATGCCGCCCAGTCCGGAGGAAACAAATATTTTTCCGGCCGTCTGGCCATCGCCCTTCATCCGGGCAGCATTCAGTAAAGTGATGGTAGTGCCGTGCACAATTCCTTGCGGCCCGATGTACATAAACGAGCCGGCAGTCATCTGCCCGTATTGCGACACACCAAGCGCATTCAGGCGTTCGTAGTCGTCTCTTCCGGAGTAATTCGGAATCACCATGCCGTTGGTAACCACCACGCGCGGCGCCTCTTTATGCGAGGGGAAAAGCCCCATGGGGTGGCCCGAGTACATTACCAGCGTTTGCTCGTCGGTCATTTCCGAGAGGTATTTCATGGTAAGGCGGTACTGCGCCCAGTTCTGAAAAACCGCACCATTTCCGCCGTAGGTAATCAGTTCGTGCGGATGCTGGGCCACAGCGTAATCGAGGTTGTTCTGGATCATCATCATAATGGAAGCCGCCTGTTTCGATTGGTGCGGGTAATCTTCCAGCGGGCGGGCTTTCATTTCGTATTCCGGACGAAGGCGGTACATGTAAATCCGGCCAAATTGTCGCAATTCCTCCAGAAATTCAGGTGCCAATAGGGCATGATGTTCGGGACTGAAATAGCGGAGGGCATTTTGAAGGGCCAGTCTTTTTTCTGATTTATTTAGGATATCTTTACGCTTAGGAGCGTGGTTTATAGCGGAATTGTAAGTTTTGGGCTCCGGAAGTCTGGCCGGGATTCCTTCCTGAATGGCTGATTTAAACTCGGTAGTATTCATAGTTGTTAAATTGTGGTTCACCTTTTGAAGTAGAGGGAATAACGGTAAATTTGCGACATTCCCCGATATTTTACTGCATTTGGGGAGCAGTTTTGCAACATTTGCTGCACTTACATTTATCATTGATTGTTAGTTTAGGAAATAATTTAAATTGAAAATAAGATGAAAAAGAGTTGGATTATTCTGGCAGTAATTGCCGTTTTGCTTTTGTTTGCGTATTCGTCGGTAAAAAGTTCGTACAACAACATGGTGAGTATGGACGAGGGAGTGACCGCCCAGTGGTCGCAGGTTGAAAACGTTTATCAGCGTCGTTCGGACCTGATCCCCAACCTGGTGAACACCGTAAAAGGTTATGCCGATTTCGAACAGGAAACACTGACCCAGGTGATTGAGGCCCGCGCCAAAGCAACATCAGTCAACATCAATCCTGACAAGCTGGATGCACAGTCGCTGCAGAATTTCCAGAATGCCCAGTCGGGTTTGTCTTCGGCCCTGAGCAAACTGATGGTTGTGGTTGAAAAATATCCGGACCTGAAAGCCAACCAGGGATTCCTGGATTTGCAGGCTCAGCTGGAAGGAACTGAAAACCGTATTACCGTTGAGCGTATGAAATTCAACGAAAGCGCGCAGGCTTACAATACATTTATCCGCAAATTCCCCAAGAATATTTTTGCCGGAATGTTCGGATTCGAAAAGAAGGCCTACTTCGAGGCTGAACAAGGCGCCGAAAAAGCTCCTGAAGTTAAGTTCTAAAACAGAAACAAAACAGCAACCGATTACAGACAGCCGGTTGCTGTTTTTATTTACTTACCATAAATCCGCACAAAATGTCAGTCGAAAATTTTTTCAGTAAAGAAGAAAAGAAGCAGATAACCGATGCGATTGCCGCTGCAGAACTGAACACTTCAGGAGAAATCAGGTTGCACATGGAAGGTCACTGCAAGCTGGATGTACTTGATCGTGCGGCCTATGTTTTCGGAAAGCTGAAAATGCACGAAACCGCACAGCGCAATGGTGTTTTGTTTTATCTGGCCGTACACGACCGGAAATTCGCCATCCTGGGCGATGCCGGAATCAACAAGGTTGTTCCCGCCGATTTCTGGGATAAAATAAAAGAAACGATGCTGGGATATTTTAAGGAAGGCAAATTTACCGAAGGACTTGCTCTGGGAATCCGGATGGCGGGTGAGCAGTTAAAGGCCAACTTCCCCTATCACCACCAAGATGTTAACGAATTGACGGATGAGATATCCTTCGACAAAAACTTATAAAATGAAGCAATTCTTACTGATATTTATCCTTTCGGTACTTACCTTTTCTGTATTTGCGCAAGATATTCCTGAACGTCCTAATCCTCCGCGGCTGGTAAACGACTTGGCCAATGTGCTTTCTGATCAGGAGAAACAGCAACTCGAATCAGAGCTTGTTCAGTTTAACGACCAGACTTCGACACAGATAACCATCGTTACCGTCCCGTCACTGAACGGTTATGAAATTTCCGATTTTGCTTTCCGGATCGGTGAAAAATGGGGTGTCGGGCAGAAAGGGAAAAACAACGGAATCGTGATCGTTTTCAAGCCCAAAACGGGCAATGAGAAAGGACTCGTTTTTGTTGCCGTGGGCTACGGGCTTGAAGGCGTAATTCCGGATGCCGTTGCTAACCGGAATGTGGTAGATTATGAAATGATTCCGCGTTTCAAGCAAAATGATATCTACGGCGGACTATCGGCCGGAGCTCATGTTCTGATGAGTTTAGCCTCGGGCGAATTTACGGCAGCCGATTACCAGAAAAAATCGGCCGGGAAAGAGTCGGGAGGCGGCGAAGCCTTTTTTATTATTGTGATGATCATTATTGTGCTGGTTTCACTCTTTAAAGGAGGACGCGGCGGCCACTACAACAGCGGCGGCAGTCTGCCATTCTGGCTGGCCATGGGTTTACTCAGCGGCAACCGGGGCGGCGGTTCTTTCGGAGGTTTCTCCGGAGGGGGTGGCAGCGGAGGTTTCGGCGGCTTTGGCGGCGGAAGCTTCGGCGGCGGCGGGGCCGGCGGCAGCTGGTAAAACCTGTCCGCGCTGACCGATCCCGATTAGTGCCTGAACAGATTTAATCCGGATAACCTCAAACAGCAAATGATCGTTGTTTGAGGTTATTTGTTTTACCGGATGGTGCAGGTGATAACCAATGGCAGCCCACTTGAGGTTAATGCGTTTTACTCCGGCGTGCATCATGCGCATAGCGATGTCCGAATCTTCGCGTCCCCAGCTGGTGTAGCGTTCGTCAAACCCGTTAATTTTCAGCAGATCTTCTTTCCAGAAAGCCATGTGGCATCCCCGAAGGCGCTTGTAAGTATAGCCGGGACCGGTAATTATCTGGTGCAGAAACGGAATCCGGATAGCATTCAGCCGGGACTGAAGGTCGCGCTCCCAAAAGGAAATCGTATTCCGGTGGTGTTTCATCACCGAAGCGGTTATCGCAGTTCCCAGCCGGACACGGGTTCCGCAGTAAAAACAACCTTTTTGTGCCCGGTTCCGGTGGTCGGCGATAAATCTGGGATGAAGAATCAGATCGTCGTCAATAAAAATAAGGTAATCGCCCGTACTTTTCAGCAGTCCGTTGTTGCGGCTGCGGGCGAGCCGGTAGCCTGAGTCTTCCTGCCACACATGAAAAAGCGGAACAGGCAATTGACTTCTGAATTGATCGGTCAACCGGGACGTCTCTTCTCCTGAACCATCGTCAGCCACAATAATTTCATCCGGAAGATCAACCTGCCCGGCAATGCTTTTCAGGCAATGAGCCAGGTAATCCGGCTTGTTATATGTGGCAACAATCAGGCTGATTTTCATTACTCCGGAGTTGGTTGAGTTTCACTGAACAAAAAGATGCTGTAGAAGAAGACGAAAAAGCTGATCCCCATGTGAGCTTCGAGGTTTGAATCGGAGAAGTTTGCAATGCCCAGGGTAAGCAGCAAGATGACCGCCGGATAAAAATGTTGTTTGTTTTTCAGGAATAACGGATAGATCCAGGCGAATAAAATCCACAGCAGTCCGATCGCTCCGAACTTGACCATGTAATTCAGATATTGGTTGTGCGAACTGCCGTATTGAACCGGTTCAAGTTTCGAATGATTGACGCTGTACGCATCAATGAACTCCTGTTTCCAGTTTCCGGTTCCGACACCAAAAAGCGGGTGTTTTTTGATGATTGTCAGCGCTGCTTTGCCAAATTCGATGCGCTGCGCCAACGATTTATAGTTGGGATTTCCGGTCTTAAAATAGACGTCCAGTTCCCAGACAGTCTGGTAAATGCGCGGATAAAGCGACAGAAACCTCCGGGTGTAAATGTGATTGGCGATTCCCTGTTCAATAAAATGAATTTCTTCGGGACTAAGTTTTGACATTCCTGCTGAATCTTTCGTCAGGCCTTTGGAAGTCAGGTAGCGGATCAGGGTTGCAGAAACCGGGAATCCGTTTTCTCCGTTTTCATCATAAACGAGCGCCGACCGCTCTTCCCAGCTTTTCTTTAATTCTTCTTCGCACAAATAGAGGCGGACGTAATGGCCGTTTTCCAGTAGTCTATTCTCCACCTCGTGATGATATAAATTCCCGTTCAACGTCTTCTCCGGCAACAAGGCCGGGTTTACCGGTTCGGTATCATAAAAACGATGAACACACCATCCGACGTAAAAAAATCCGCTCAGGATAAAAACCGGGAGCATAACGCGTGCCAATTGTTTCCATCGCTGGTTTCTGATTTTCCGGATAACAAAAAAGAGGTGCGCGATAAGAAGCAGTGCAAAGGTTACCAGGCCGGTCAGCGATTTGAGGATAAACAGAAAAAAGATCAGGTACAGAATATTAGCTACCAGGAGGTAATAAATCGTTTTACGTGCAGGGCGATGATTGTACAGTTCGTTGATAAGAACGGAAATACCCAGCAGCAACTGAAAACTAAAACCAATGTGAGATACAAACAGAATCTCCCAGATCTCATTGATGGCAAGCTGATCCCTGAAGATCAATCTGACCAACGCAACGAAAGAAGCGGCATTCAGGGCAGCCAGGAAGGAAAACAGAAGTCTCCTGAAGAGTTTGTAATCAATGGGCGGTCCCGTGGAAATGCACAGCGGGATAACGAGTATAAATGCAGTTTTCTGCAACTCGTAAAGCGCCAGCGAATAGTCTTTTGTAAAAAATACGCCAAAGACATACACCAGGAACACTGAGACGATAAGCTGCGCTGCGGGTTGGCTTTTGAATTTCTTCCACTTTTCGGAAAACTGGCCGGAGATTATGAGACTAACCAAAAGAAGACCGGCACTTAAACTGATCATAAATTCTGAAAATGGCAGCGATACTGCATACAGGAAGACCGAAGCGTAAAAGAGCAGATTTTTCCCGGAGTAGTTTATATTCATATTCAACGACTTTAACAGCGGTCAGAATAAATAAAAAAAGCCGGCGCAAAGCCGACTTTTCAAGTTATTTTTATGATTTTCAATCAGCTGTTTCGATTGAATCAAGGATATCTTTGTCAACCAGGATACGTCCGCAGTATTCGCAAACAATTACTTTTTTGCGTGATGCGATATCCATTTGGCGCTGTGGCGGGATCTTGTTGAAACAACCACCGCAGGCATCGCGCTGAACGGTTACGACAGCCAGTCCGTTGCGGGCATTTTTGCGGATGCGTTTGAAAGCTGTTACCAGACGGGCTTCGATGTTGCTTTCAATTTTTTCAGCTTTCGATTTCAGTCTTTCTTCCTCAATCTGGGTTTCTGCGGTAATTTCTTCCAGTTCGCGTTGTTTGCGGTCCAGGTCTTCCAGACGCTCTTTCAGCAGGGTCGATGAAGTGGCAATAGCTTCCTTTTTTGTTGCCAGTTCAGCTGTAAATTCACGGATACGTTTTTCCGACAATTCAATTTCGAGTTTCTGGAATTCAATTTCCTTGCTCAGCGAGTCAAATTCGCGGTTGTTGCGAACATTGTTCTGCTGCTCGGTGTATTTGGCAATCAGAGTTTCTGATTCTTTAATTGCAACTTTCTTATTGTGGATAGCTGTTTCCAGGTCTTTGATGTCGTCTTCGAAATTACTTACACGGGTTTTCAGACCAGTGATTTCGTCTTCCAAATCCTGAACCTCCAGCGGTAACTCTCCGCGAAGCGTTTTGAATTTATCCATTTCAGAAACAACATTTTGCAGTTCGAAAAGCGCTCTTAGCTTTGAACTGATTGGCACACTTTTATTCTCGTCTCTAACGTACTGTGTATTCATACTTATAGTTGTTTAACTTATATCAAATGAGGTAACTTACCGGGTTTGTGCTGACAGCCGATAAATGGATGGCAAATTTAGGGAAATTTTTTGTAAGTAATTCATAAAAAACTTCTTTAGTGAATTGTTCACTTTCATAATG
>JAEUSS010000467.1 GCA_016788685.1 Prolixibacteraceae bacterium
TCCTGAAATCGCAACTAGTAAATCGCACAATAGTAAATAACACAACATGATTCAGATCAAGAAATTCACCTTTAACCCGGTTCAGGAAAATACACTGGTCGTTTATGACGAAACCAATGAATGCGCCATCATTGACGCCGGCTGCTACTTCGAAAACGAAAGAAAGGAACTCGATTCGTTTATTGCCGGAAACAAGTTAAAACCGGTCCGGCTGATAACTACTCATTGCCACTTCGATCACATTATGGGCATTACGCACTGCCGTACCCGATACCACCTTCCATTCCAGATTCATCCCGACGAACTTTCACTGGTTGAACAGGCAGTGGAACATGGTGACCGTTTTGGCATTCCGATGGAACCCCTTGATGCTCCGGACTCCTTTTTTCAGGAAGGCGACCGGATAACTTTCGGGAACTCTTACCTGCAAGTCATTGCGGCTCCCGGGCATTCACCCGGCGGAGTGGTTTTTTACAATCCGGAACAGAAGCTACTGATTGCCGGTGATGTGCTTTTTTACGGGAGCATCGGACGTACCGACCTGCCCGGAGGGAGCTACAATCAGCTGGTTGACAACATCAAGAGCAAACTGCTTGCTTTACCTGACGAAACGTTGGTGTATTGCGGTCACGGCCCCGAAACAACCATCGGTTTCGAGAAAAAAAACAATCCGTTTTTGACGTAACCCCAATCGCTGCCGCCGTTTCCCCCTTTGCTGAATTGGATAACCGTGCCCCCGCACTCCTGCTGTTCAGCCCGTCAACCGTTCGTCCTTTTAAAAACAACAAAAATCAGCTTATATTATTTCCAAAACTCGTAAACTTGCACCCTCAATACCGAAACAAATTCTTTAAGATATGGCAAGTGATAAATTTGTGATGCGTCACATTGGTCCACGTGATCATGAAATTCAGGAAATGCTGAATGTCCTTGGAGTTTCAACACTGGATGAACTGATGGCCCAGACAGTTCCTGAAAACATCCGGTTGAAAAAACCTTTGAACCTGGAAGACGGATTAACCGAGCGGCAGTATTTCCGCAAGATTCTGGCTCTGGCCGCCCAAAACAAAGTATACAACACCTACATCGGGATGGGCTACTACGACACGATCACCCCGGCGGTTATTCTCCGGAATGTGTTGGAAAATCCGGTTTGGTACACCAGTTACACCCCCTACCAGGCCGAAATTTCGCAGGGACGACTGGAAGCTTTACTGAATTTCCAGACCATGGTTTGCGACCTGACCGGTATGGAAATGGCCAACGCCGGTTTGCTCGACGAAGCAACTGCAGCCGCCGAAGCAATGATCATGATGCACAACTCGCGCCCGCGGGCCAAGGCAAAAGCCAACGCCAATGTGGTTTGGGTCGACGAAAAAATATGGCCGCAAACATTGGATGTGCTCATCACACGTGCCAATCCGCTCGGCATTGAACTGAAAGTGGCCGACTGGACAAACTTTGAGCTTGATGAGAATACTTTCGGAGTCATCGTTCAGTATCCGAATTCCGACGGGCAAATCGTAGATTATTCACCTTTGGTGAAAGCTGCCCACGAAAAAGAAATTTTTGTTTCGGTGGCTGCCGATTTATTGAGCCTTGCCATCCTGACTCCTCCCGGAGAATGGGGTGCTGATATTGTTTTCGGCAGCTCACAACGCTTTGGCACACCAATGGGTTACGGAGGTCCCCACGCTGCTTTCTTTGCTTCAAAAGATGCGTTTAAGCGTACCATGCCCGGCCGGATTATCGGCATTTCGAAAGATGCAAACGGCAACCGTGCCCTGCGTATGGCTCTGCAAACGCGCGAACAACATATCAAACGCGAAAAAGCGACTTCCAACATCTGTACTTCGCAGGCATTGCTTTCGAATATGGCCGGGTTTTATGCTGTTTATCACGGCCCTGAAGGTATCAGCCAAATTGCCATCCGTATTCACAGCATTGCCGCATTGCTCGAAAAAGAAATCACGGCATTGGGCTACACACAACTCAACAGCAATTATTTTGACACCATCCGGTTTGCACTGCCCCGCCACGTCAAACGCGAAGATATTGAATGGCTGTCGCTCGAACTGGAAATGAACTTCCGCTATTTCGACAACGGAGAAGTGGGGCTGAGTATTGACGAAACCACTAACCTCGACGACATCAACTGGATCATCGAGGTGTTTGCCAAGGCTGCCAACAAACCGCAGGTCAAGGTTACGGAGTATCCGACCGGATGCACCATCCAGTCCGAATTCTGGAGAACTTCACCCTTTATGCAGCAGGAAGTTTTCAACAAATACCGCTCGGAAACCGAAATGGTCCGTTACATCAAAAAACTGGAACATAAAGACATTTCGCTCACCCACTCCATGATTCCGCTCGGCTCGTGCACCATGAAGCTGAACGCGGCTACTGAAATGTTGCCCTTGAGCTGGATCGAATTTGGCGGTATCCACCCGTTTGTGCCGAAAAATCAGGCTCGCGGTTACCACGAAATGATGGAAGAACTGCGCCGCGATTTGGCCGAAATCACCGGCTTTGCCGATGTGAGCCTGCAACCGAATTCAGGTGCAGCAGGCGAATATGCCGGCTTGATGGTGATCCGCCAATACCACATCAGCCGGGGTGAAGGCCACCGCGATGTGGCTTTGATTCCAGCGTCAGCCCACGGAACAAACCCTGCCAGCGCCGTGATGGCCGGCATGAAAGTGGTGGTCACTCCCTGCGACGAACGCGGAAACATTGACGTGGAAGCTCTGCGCCAGAAAGCCGAAGAATATAAAGATACCCTGTCGTGTTTCATGGTAACTTACCCGTCGACACACGGGGTTTACGAATCGTCGATTACCGAATTGTGCGAGATTATTCATTCGCATGGCGGACAGGTTTACATGGACGGAGCCAACATGAACGCGCAGGTTGGACTGACCAACCCAAGCCGCATTGGTGCCGATGTTTGTCACCTGAATTTGCACAAAACCTTTGCCATCCCTCACGGAGGTGGCGGCCCCGGCGTTGGCCCGATTGGCGTAGCCAAACACCTGGTAGAGTTCCTGCCCTCGCACCCGGTAATGAACAACGGGCACGTTGGAATCACAGCAGTTTCAGCCGGACCCTGGGGAAGCGCTTCGGTACTGCCGATTACCTACGGATACATCAAAATGCTGGGTGCCGACGGACTGAAACGTGCTTCGGAAATGGCGATCCTGAATGCCAATTACATTGCTCACGCCTTAAAAGATAACTACGGAATTTTATATACCGGCGAGAATGGCCGCTGCGCCCACGAAATGATCCTGGAATGCCGCCACCTGAAAGCCACTTCGGGCATCACCGAAGGCGACATTGCCAAACGGTTGATGGATTACGGCTTCCACGCTCCTACCCTTTCGTTCCCGGTACACGGAACGCTGATGGTTGAACCGACCGAAAGCGAATCGAAACAGGAACTGGACCGTTTCATCGAAGCGCTGAACTCCATTTTCAACGAAATTCAGGCCGTAGCTTCCGGAGAAATGGACCGGGAAGACAATCCGCTGAAAAACGCACCGCACACCGCCGATGTAGTTACGGCCAACGACTGGAGCCGGTCGTACAGCCGCCAGACAGCCGTGTTCCCGCTCGGCTGGCTGAAGGAAAATAAATACTGGCCGCCGGTTGCCCGCGTTGACGATGCTTTTGGCGACCGCAACCTGGTTTGCACCTGCGAACCGATTGAAAGCTATAAGTAAGAAAGATTGTATTTGAGATAGTAACCCCTGTCAGGATTTTGAATCCTGACAGGGGTTTTTTATATCCGACATTCAACCCGTTCCGGGGTTGAACTGGTTCCGGGTTATTTCCCCAACACTTTCATTAAAACAGCGTTTTCGATTTCCAGCTCGCGCAGGCGTTCTTTGGTTTCGGCTTCGATGGTGTATTTGGGCGGATCGGCTACCTCGATTTGGTCGGATAGTACTCTCAAAAAGTTATAGCCCAACACTTCAGAAATAAGTTTTAACCGATCGAGTTTTACCTGACCGGATGCCAACATTTTGGCCACTGAACTCGGGTGCATTCCAATTTTAATGGCCAGATCGGTTTTGTTCCAGCCTTTTTCTCTTAATTTCTGCTTAATTAAGCGGATGGCTTCGGCTTCAAGATTTTTCATAGGAAGTATCAGATAGCGAAAGATTTATACACAACTAAATTTAAGACTTTTTACGCAAACAAGCATTCATTTTGCACACAAATACGAATGGTTTGTTCAAAGAAAGTCT
Organism: Prolixibacteraceae bacterium; assembly: GCA_016788685.1. Taxonomy (GTDB): domain Bacteria; phylum Bacteroidota; class Bacteroidia; order Bacteroidales; family Prolixibacteraceae; genus Aquipluma. The sequence goes on from JAEUSS010000467.1 coordinate 4,251, forward strand.
CTACTGCATAGCTATATCCGACTATTTCTCGCCTTGAAGTATAAACTGCACATTCAGAAGAATAAATTTCTTACCCTGAAGTACAGACTGCAAATTGGAAGCCGAATTTTGCTTGCCTTGAAGTACAGGCTGCAAATTTGCACCCGAAGTTTACTTGCCTTGAAGTACAGGCTGCCAATTGGCACCTGCTTTTTCCTCACCCAAAAGGGCTGGACATCAAAAAGTCCGGAGAAAACTCCCCGGACTTTTCAGTCTATTTCTTTTTGTGCTTTTTTCCCTTCCCTTTGTAGTGCTTATTTTGTCCCGGCGCATAATGCTTCGCGCTTTTCGCCCCGGTCATCTTTTTCATTTGCCCGGGCGGAATTTTGCCGTTGGGGTTCGAATGAATGATCATGGTGCGCGACGGGTAATGGTACTGCGGACGAACGAGCGTGCAGCCCGGTGCGAAGATTAAGAAGGCGGATGCGAAAAAAAGAATCCGGAAAAATTGTTTGGCGTTCATGGCTTGGTTTTACTCTGTTACTTTTTTCTAAAGTTAACTAATCTATGACGCTAAACGGAAATCTGTTCCGTTTATTTCCGGCAAACATTATTTCTTTTTGATCGTTGGCCTGATCCGTTCCCGGATAACCTTTGGATTTCGGCTAAAGTGGAAAACGGCAAGTACAAGAATGATGTCTCCTGAAATATAAAAGTAGATGCCATAGGGAAATCGTTTGACGATGGACATCCTGATCGGCTTCCGGACGATGGCAAATTGCTGCGGATTTTGTTGTATGCGCTGGAGCGATTTTTCGATTTCGTCGATAAACCCGAGTTCTAATCCTGCTTTTTGAGAAGCATACCAATCGGAACCAATTTTCAGATCGGCTTCCGCAAAAGAACTGATTATCATCCGGTACTTTCTCACGCCAAAAGTTTTACCGGTTGAGCAGGTTGTTTTTCACCTCTTCCCAACTTTTACCTTCCTGCGGATTTTTAACTACCTGTTGATACCGGCTCTCCAATTCCTGCACCAGATCATCCGAAAGGCCTGTTTCATCTTCGTAAATACTGACAAAAGGGCTGTCGCCAACCAGTTCTTTAATCTGCTTGATGAGCTTCCCGGCTTCCCTATCGTTTTTAGTAATCTTTATTGTGTAACTCATGAAAGAATAATTTGATAGCTAACGCCTGATTTCCTTTTTCAAAGATAATGAATCCGACCCAGAATAGGCTCCTGAAACAAAAAAAGCGCAGGACTTTTGCCCTGCGCCTTTCACGTATTTTTATACTTCGTGTGCCCGTCTTAAATTACGACGTTCACGATTTTATTCGGAACCACGATAACTTTCTTCGGTGCTTTACCTTCGAGCCATTTGACCGAGACTTCGTGTGCCAGAACGGCGGCCTCAATTTCGGCTGCCGGAGTTCCGGCCGCAAATTCGAGCTTGAAACGCACTTTGCCGTTGAACGAAACCGGGTATTCAAACACGTCTTCGGTCAGCATCGCCGGGTCAACTTCAGGCCAGGGTGCGTAGGCCAGCGTTTCGGTATTTCCGTATAGCTGCCACAACTCTTCGGCGAGGTGCGGGGCGTATGGCGAAAGTATTTTGGCGAATGTTTCGGCCGTTTGTTTGCTTACCTTTCCTTTTTTCAGGGCCAGGTTATTGAAAACCATCAAGGCCGATATACCGGTATTGAATTTCATGTTTTCAATGTCGAAAGCCACCTTTTTAATCGTCTGGTGAAGCAGCTTCAGGGTTTCTTTATCGTCAGCGACATCCACAATATTCTCCGGATTTCCGAAGAAACGGGCGGCGCGGTTCAGGAAGCCAAAAACACCTTTCACGCCGTTTTCAGCCCAGGGTTTCACATCGTCGAGCGGCCCCATAAACATTTCGTACAAACGCAGCGAGTCGGCACCGAACTTGGCCACCACATCGTCGGGATTCACCACGTTTTTCAGCGATTTCGACATCTTGGCGACAATCTGTGTCAGCTCTTCGCCGGTTTCGGTATGGAAATACTTGCCGTCTTTATCTTCCACCAGGTCGCTGGTAACCCGGCCTCCGGTGGCTGTCTGGTATGCAAAAGCCAGGATCATTCCCTGGTTAAACAACTTCTGGAACGGTTCGGGAGTTGAAACAATACCCAAATCGAACAACACTTTATGCCAGAAACGGCTGTATAAAAGGTGCAATACGGCGTGCTCGGCGCCACCTACATAAAGGTCAACCGGCATCCAGTAATTTTCGAGTTTTTTATCGAAGATCGATTCGTCGTTCTTCGGGTCGATGTAGCGCAGGTAGTACCAGCACGAGCCGGCCCACTGCGGCATGGTGTTGGTTTCGCGGCGGCCCTTGCGCCCGTTGGCATCGGTTACATACAGCCAGTCGGTAGCGTTAGCCAGCGGCGATTCGCCTCCTTCGCCCGGTTCGTATTTTTCCATCTCCGGAAGTTCAACCGGAAGGTTATCTTCAACCAGGGTAACTTCGCCGTCTTCCCAGTGAATAACAGGGAAAGGTTCGCCCCAGTAGCGCTGACGGCTGAACAGCCAGTCGCGCAGTTTGAAGTTGGTGGTCGCTTTACCGATTCCTTTTTCGCCCAGCCATTCGACCACTTTTGCGATGCCCTGCTTTTTGTTCAGGCCATTCAGATCAAGTCCGATGGAAGGATTGGCCGAGTTGATGTAAGCGCCGTCTTCGGTCCAGCAGGCTTCGCCAGCCAGCACTTTGGCACGGGTTTCCTCATCGGCACTCTTCGGATCGAGGATGCAAACAACCGGGATATTGAATTTCTGTGCGAACTCGAAGTCGCGGTTGTCGTGCGCCGGAACAGCCATGATGGCGCCGGTTCCGTAACCCATCAGCACATAGTCGGCCACCCAGATCGGAATGGGCTGCCCGGTAATCGGGTTGATGGCATTGCGTCCGGTGAAAACCCCGGTTTTATCTTTGGCCAGCTCGGTGCGGTCCAGATCAGATTTCAGCGAGGCTGCCTGAATATATTTATCAACCAGTTCAGCTTTTTCAGGAGTAACCAATGCTGAAAGCATTGGATGTTCCGGAGAAACAACCATATAAGTTGCACCGAACAAGGTATCCGGACGGGTGGTGTACACGCGCAGTTTTTCGTCCGATCCTTCGATGGCAAAATCCACTTCAGCACCAGTCGATTTCCCGATCCAGTTTTTCTGCATGTCTTTTACGCCTTCCGGCCAATCCAGATCGTCCAGGCCCTGTAACAGGCGTTCGGCATAATGCGGAATCCGCAGCAACCATTGTTTCAGGTTCTTTCGGGTTACCTGATGTCCGCATTTTTCGTGTGAGCCATCGGTCAGCACTTCTTCGTTGGCACAAACGGTTTTACAAGACTGGCACCACCAAACCTGTGCGTTGTCGTAATAAGCCAGGCGTTTTTTGCCAATGTATTCTTTAACTGCAGCCGCTCCCTGTGCCTGAATATCGGCCGGAATGGTCAGTTCGCTGATCGGGCGGCCTTTGCCGGTTTCGGCATCAAACCAGGTATTGTATAGTTTGGTGAATATCCACTGAGTCCAGCGGAAATATTTCGGATCAGTAGTATTGATTTCGCGGTCCCAGTCGTAGCTCAAACCCAGCGATTTGATCTGGCGGCGGAAATTGTCGCAGTTTTTATTGGTCGTAACGGCAGGGTGCGTTCCGGTTTGAATGGCATACTGCTCGGCCGGAAGACCGAAAGCGTCCCATCCCATGGGGTGCAGCACGTTGAAGCCTTTCATGCGTTTGTAACGGCACATGATATCGGTTGCCGTATAACCTTCGGGGTGGCCTACATGCAAGCCCGCTCCGGAAGGATACGGAAACATGTCGAGCACGTAATATTTGGGTTTTGTAAAGTCGTTTTCGGTTTTGAACGTTTTGTGTTCGTCCCAGTATTGCTGCCATTTCGGCTCAATTTCCCAAAATTTATATTCCATTTTATGTGAGTGATTAAGGTTCTTGACAATGAGCCGCAAAGATAACAAGAAAGTTGCAAGATGAAAGGCGGGATAAGGTGATTTGTGTTCTTTCCTGCTGCGGAGACTTTGAGCCATCCGGTCATCCGGAGAAAAATGAACCTTTCGCTCCGCTTTAACGTTCCACCATCAAAACAATTAAAAACAGAAGTTATGAAATTTGTTGTAACAGGTTCATTGGGAAACATCAGCAAGCCACTTGCTGAGCGGTTGGTTGCTGCCGGACACACGGTGACCGTGGTGAGCAGCAATGCTAAAAAAATAGCACAAATTCAAGCCCTGGGCGCCCGACCGGCCATTGGTTCGGTTGAAGACGTCGAATTCCTGACTAAAACTTTCTCAGGGGCTCATGCAGTTTACACCATGGTGCCTCCTCATTTTGGAGCCGCCGACTGGAAAAAATACATTGCCGGGATTGGAGCAAACTACGCTGCCGCCATTCAAGCTTCAGGAGTAAAAAATGTAGTGAATTTGAGCAGTATGGGCGCTCACATGGCAGAAGGATGCGGCCCGGTGAGCGGCTTGTTCTTTGTGGAGAAAGCCCTGAACGCTTTGGAAGGCGTTAATGTGAAACACCTCCGCCCCGGATTTTTCTATCCCAACTTCCTGGGAAATGCCGGAATGGCTAAACACATGGGCATTATCGGCGGAAACTACGGCGAAGGAGCCAGCCTGGTTTTGGTTCACCCCAACGATATTGCAGAAGTAGCCGCAGAAGAATTGCAGAAACTGACATTCGAAGGCAAGAGCATCCGGTACATTGTCAGCGATGAAAAAACCACCGATGAAGTAGCCGCTATTCTGGGTAAAGCAATTGGAAAACCCGAGCTTCCGTGGGTTAATTTTAAAGATGAAGATACGTTGGCCGGATTACTTCAGGCCGGAATACCCGAAGAGATCGCTAAAAACTACACTGAAATGGGAAGAGCCATGCGGAGCGGCGAGATGGACTCGGACTATCTGAAAAATAAGCCCGCCGTTTTCGGGAAGACAAAATTCGAGGCTTTCGCCCCGGTTTTTGCCGCTGTTTACGCGCAAGCCTGATTTGCTGATCAGCGGATGACTTCAAGTCGCCCGCTGACCAGCAATATGAAACAAGAAACGCTCCTTTCCCGGAGCGTTTCTTGTTTCATATATTGTCTGCTTATTTCTGTTTTTGTGCATCCCACGGTACCAATTTCGAAGGATAGAAATTGATGTTCTGCGCTTTCATCCGCTCGCCGTGATCGGCCAGACGAACTTTATAGTTGTCCCAGTTTCGCTGTTCCACCGGAGTCCAGCCAATTTCGGCATAACCAAGTAAACGCGGGAAGATCAGGTATTCGGCTTCCTGGCGGTTTGAGACTGTTTCTGACCAAAGCGGAGCTTCGATACCATAGATATTTTCCTTTTTAATTTCAGGCTCAAGAGCTGCCGGATCCCAGTTGTAACCCCGGTCAACTTCGATATAAGCTGCCCAATGCAGTCCGTAAGTGCTTGTTGAGTCGTACTTCATATCCAGGTAAGCATATTTGGCCGGTGACATCAGCACCTTTGCCCCCTGAGCAATACCTTTTTTTGCATTCTCAGCTTTGTCCCAGTATTGAACAATGGTATTGGGTTTTAAAGTTGCCAGGGCAATTTCGTCCCATCCCAATACTTTTTTACCATGAGCTTCAACCATATCCTGCACCCGGTTGATAAACGGAATGTAATCTTCAATTTTGGTAGCCAGCGATTCGTCGCCGCCAATATGAATGTACTCGCCGGGAGTTAATGCAGCCAGTTCACGGATAACATCGTCGATAAATTTATAGGTAATCTCTTTGTTAGTGCAGAGGCTGCTAAAACCAACTTCAGTTCCGGTATACAATTCAGGAGCTTTTCCGTTGCAATTCAATTCGGGATATGAAGCCAGTGCGGCATTGGTATGTCCCGGCATATCGATTTCAGGAACGATGGTAATGTAACGATCCTGTGCATATTTGACGATATCGGCATATTGTTCCTGCGAATAATATCCGCCTTCGCCGCCGCCAACTTCGGTTTTTCCGCCATGGGCAGTCAGGTTAGGCCACGATTTGATCTCGATACGCCATCCCTGATCATCAGACAAATGCATGTGCAAAGCATTCATTTTATAGTAAGCCAGCTGATCGATCAGATTTTTAACGTCTTCCACTTCGAAAAAATGACGTGCCACATCGAGCATTGAACCACGGTAACCATAGGCCGGGTAGTCGCGGATCACTCCGGTAGCAATCTTCCACGGGCCATTCTGAACCGAAGCGAGCTCAACTTTAGCAGGCAAAACCTGGCGAATAGTCTGAATACCATTAAATAACCCGGCAGGTTTGTTGGCAACCAGGCTCACCAGTTTGTCGGTAATGGTTAGTTCGTAACCTTCATCACCCAATTCGCTGTCATCTCCTGAAATCGACAGGAAAATGTTTCCCGGTCCGGGAACTTCGGTGCTTGTTTTCACTTCAATGCCAAGTCCGGTTGAAGGATTCAGCTTGTCAGCCAAATATTGACCGATTTGTTTCAGTTCTGCAGATTCTCCCTGCACATAAATGTCGGTTTGATCCGTCAGGTCAAATGAACTTCCTGTTGCAACTACCGATACTGGTTTAGGAATAATATTCTCTTTGGAAAGATCCGTTGGTTTGCACCCTGTTTGAGAAAGCGCCGCGGCCAGGACCAGACCTGCGAACACCATGCCTCTAATTTTGCTTTGTTTCATGATTTTAAGATTGGTTTTATATTTATTCTACGCTTTAATCTTTTCAATTTTAAATACGACAGGCATCAGCCCGTCCGAACAGCTTGCAATTGCCACGCCCTCCTGTTTGATCCAGGGGAAACTTCCGCCAAACATGATGGTTGTAATATCTTTCCGGATATCGCCCCAGGCCCAGGAGCAGAATCCCTCCGGAATCTGATTCTGATCCTCCACAATAAATTCCTGTCCAACCACTAACAAAGGGCAGCCCAGACAATGTTCTGACAAGTTCAGTGCACAATACTCGTCTGCCAACTCTTTATTAAAAATCTTCTTCAGCACGGTAATCTTACACTTTTCCATAATCTGTATTTTAGGAATGAATATACCAGCGCATGCAATTTACCCCAAATAATTCAGGAATTAAACTCCTGCCGGATAAACTTTTCATTCTACTTAGTCGATACGACTATTCCAATTTTAATCTATGATTCTGTTACACATCGTTTTTATCGTTGCAACCTGAATCAAATGAAATATCTTTTCTCTGAGCTGCACTAAAAAAAAAAATCAAAAATAGTGTTTTAGCAATAACTGGCTCCAGATATTTTAGTCACTAAAAATCCAACGGGCTTTATAAATTTTAAATCCATGGGCACGAAATACGACCCGTCCATCTTCGTTCACCAAGTGATCAGACCACCACTCTTCGGTAGGACAAAGCATAATTGTTCCGCAGGAGGCATTGGAAATGCTTTTTATGGCCGGGAAACGATAAATCGGTTTCGCAGTATTATCATTCAGGTCGTACATCCACACCTGGTCGTTAGTAGTAAGCCAAAGCAAATCCTCTTCTCCGTCGACAGGATATAAGTCGTGCGAAGAGATAAACCGTTCGCCATTCGGAAGCGCATCAATCACGGTATGATTATTCAGTAAGGGCTTCAATTTTTGACCATTATAATCATAGGTATGCATCACATGGGTTGCCGTATAAAGTTTATTCCGCCTGGTGTCCCAATAAACGTTGTGGGCAGCCGGAAGCTCATATTTAGCGACCATTTCCCCGAATCCAGCAACCGTATCGGCAGCGAATGTAGCCAGGATTCCATCGGCAGAAGATGCTGTAACAATATTGCCATCAGGGAGTAATGTTGCCGAATGTGGGTTCACCCCGGCATAGCCGTAAAATAATACTTTCCTGTCAGCAATTCGAATAAGGGCAACAGCTCCGCCGGAGGCGGTCATCAGGATGCATGTGTTGTTATATACGGGTTTCACTTCGCTGGGATTACTAAACCAACGTTTTCGTTCCTGGGGGATTTTTCCCATGGAAGGATTCCATTCCCATATATTTTTTTGCGAACTGGCATCAGCAATAACAATTGAAGCATTGGCCTGATTGGTCATTACAATTGCATAGGGTGGCAATTTAAAGTCTTCGTCCGGCATGGTATCCATTCTGTTATTCTCTGCACAACTGCAATAAAACAGTCCAAGACAGACAAATAAAAAAACAGTACGATATTGATTCAGTGTATTATTCATTGAGATGAAAACACATATAAATGATTCCAAAAGGTTTTATTCTTTGTTCGTTCGCCTAAATTAAAACAACCCTGTAAAACACTGTTTTTCAAACTTTGAGATTTCACAGCATTTTACAGAGTTGTCAACTATTCTGAATTACGGTTTAGCTATTTATTTCCCCGTAAATTCGTATGCGCCTATATCAACAGCAGAACCCGCAACACGAAGATTTCCAATCAAATCGAATAAAGTACCCGGATAATCAGAATTTCCTGCATCAACACAGACCGATTCTGCACGCAGAGCAAAAGACGGCATATCACCTTCGGGGTTCACAAAACCAGGTCCATCAGCAGCATTATTATCGGCACTTAATTCAATGCAATTTGTGCAAATCAATCCCTTTTCATTGGTTCCGCTCATAATGGCAGAATTAATGGCAGGAACATCACCGCCGCAAACAACGGCCCTGTCACGTGATCCTCCGACAATTTTAATATTCCAGATAAGCGTGTTATAGAGTTTCGTCCCGCCATGGAAATAATTTGAATTCCACCCGTCGGAAATACCGTTGGCGATGGTCACATTATACAATTGGCAGTTATTTGCCCGTACCAGATAGTTCTTTGAATGTAGTTTATAAAACGTGCAGTTCACCATTTTACAAAGCTCAAAGTAACCAATGGCCCTTCCGTGGCGGATATTACGGAATTCACAGTTCCGGAACCCGTGATTTTTATAAATCTCAAAACATCCGGTACCGGTATTATCATAGTTGTCGCAGTCGGCAAATACAACTCCATCCATCCAGCATATCTCGCCATTATTGTTCCATGCGTTCATGAAATTAAACTTGCCCCCCAGGAACACCGGTTTGTTTTTCAGGTTACGATCTTTGAATTTGGTTTCTTTTCCGGAGAATCCGCCATATAAACTTACCGCTTTCCAGGTGAGCGTAGATTTAAACTGGTACTCGCCTGCAGCGACCCAGATTTCCATATCTCCATTATTTGAACTGGCACTCATTGCATCGTGAACCGAGCCAAATGCCTGATCCCACGAAGTTCCATCGCCAACCCCTCCAGGCTTAACATAGATGATCTGACTTTTCGCTCTCTGAGATACGAAAATGGTATCAGAAGCATCAGCAACCTCGCCTTTGTTGCGAATTACAATAAAACCATCACGTTCCATTCCGCTTTGGTTGCCCGAGATTTCAACCGACACAGTAACATTCTGTACATTATTCCCTTTAAGCTCCGGACTTGAAGTTACCTTCATCCATGAGGCCGAAGGAACGCAACTGTAGTCGACATTTAAGGTTACAGGAATATCGATATTGGTTTCCTCCTTCATCAGGATAAGGTCTTTCTTTTCTTTTTCCAATGCTGCGAAAAGTATTTTTTCGGTTGGCTTTTGGATGATTGACAAAGTTGCATCGGTGGTCCTGTCTTTATCAACCAATTTGATGGAAGTTGCTCGATCCAATCCGGTTGAATTTTCTAAGGCAGTAATTTTTAAGTGCCCATTATCTACTTTAGTAAAAGTAAAACCATCTTTTGAGCTAACTTCAGGCTGCCATTCCAGATAGGTAATTACCTCGATAACAACTTCACTTGCCTGCCGGTTAAAATAAACCAGATTTTGAGGAAGGGTAATTAAAGAACCACGTCCCTTTTGAACCAGTTTAATACGCTGACTGAGTTGGTCCATCAGCCGAACTTCGATCCAGCCTTCACGGTCTTCCATGGTTGTATTTTCAACACATGAAAAAACGATGGAATCGGCCTTTAAGGCCTGTCCCCGGTACCGGGTCATCGTAATCCATTCGGCCGATGCTTCAGCAAACCACGG
>JAEUSS010000473.1 GCA_016788685.1 Prolixibacteraceae bacterium
GAAAAGGGCTTGATCAATCATTATTCAATCGACCTTTTAGCAGAAATGAAAGAATACGGAAAGGAACAGATACAAAACGTTTATTTCAGATACGACCGCCGAGGAAACTGGAACCGCATGTACTGGAAGTCGGGTAAAAAAAATATACTGGAAGCCCGCCGATCCATCAGATACCGATAAAAGAGTTTACCTGATAAAATTTTCCGCTTCGTTCTCCTGAAAATCAACTTCTGCAATAAACCCGTGCAGAAGATGGTCTTTGTTGCATCAAAATACTGTCAGACGATTTTGACCGATTGCCCTTACAAATGACGATTGCGTTTGCTCATTACTCTGCTACAACTCCCTCCAGCACCTCTTTAGCCTTTTTAACGCTCTTTATTTTCTCGAAAGAAAGAGATAGTTTGTTGTTTCCTTCCTTCATCCGGCAGGTTTGTGCATGGTTCTGCACATATTGCAGTACTTTGCCGAATACGGGCGACTGGTAATAAGCCGATTGCGGATCGGACACAAAGTGGCAAACCATTTTCTGGTTCTTCAGGATGATTTTTTCCATCCCCAGCTGAATGGCAACCCAACGCAGGCGCACGACTTCCAGCAGCTCAATACTTTCAGGAGGCAGTTTACCGAACCGGTCAGTCAGTCCGGCTTCAAACTGCACCAAAGCTTCTTCGCTTTCGAGGTTATCCAGTTCGCGGTAAAGCAACATGCGTTCCGAAGTACTCTGAATGTACCTTTCAGGGAAAAGCAGTTGCAGATCGGTATCAATCTGGCAGTCGCTGGAAAATTTCACATTCAGGAATGCCCTCGACGAATCGTCTTTTTCGTCTTTAAAAAGTTCTTTGAATTCGGTTTGCTTCAGTTCCAGAATAGCTTCACTCAATATCCGGTGATAAGTCTCGAACCCGATATCGGCAATGAACCCGCTCTGTTCGGCACCCAGCAAGTTTCCGGCACCGCGGATATCCAAATCCTGCATGGCAATATTGAATCCGCTTCCAAGTTCCGAAAACTCTTCGATGGCACGCAGGCGGCGGCGAGCTTCGTCGGTTAAGCTCGAAAGCGGCGGAGCCAGCAGGTAACAAAATGCCTTTTTATTCGAGCGCCCTACCCTTCCGCGCAACTGGTGCAATTCGCTCAATCCGAAATTCTCCGCATGATTGATGATGATCGTATTGGCATTCGGAATATCCAGCCCCGACTCGATAATGGTAGTTGCCACCAGCACATCAAATTCGCCGTTGATAAAATCCATCATCACTTTTTCGAGCTTTTCGCCTTCCATCTGACCATGCCCGACAACCGTACGAACGCCGGGCACAATTTTCCGGATGACCGATTCCACCTCGTAAATATTACTCACGCGGTTGTGAATAAAAAACACCTGCCCGCCACGCGCCATTTCATACTGAATGGCTTCGCGGATAATCTCTTCGTTAAATCCGTGCAACTCAGTAGCAATGGGGTATCGGTTGGGCGGCGGAGTCTGAATGATCGACAGGTCGCGGGCCCCCATCATCGAAAACTGCAAGGTTCGCGGAATAGGCGTGGCCGTCAGCGTAAGCGTATCCACATTTAGCTTTATCTGTTTCAGCTTTTCCTTTACCGAAACGCCAAACTTCTGTTCCTCATCCACGATCAGCAGGCCCAGATCTTTAAAAGCGACTTCTTTGCCCACCAGTTTATGTGTACCGATCAGGATATCAACTTTTCCGGCCTTCGTGTCGGCCAGAATCTGTTTCACATCGGAAGCTTTCCGCAGGCGGCTGATGTACTCCACCCTCGCCGGAAACTCACTGAGCCTGTCAGAAAATGTTTTGAAATGTTGAAGAGCCAGAATGGTTGTAGGCACCAACACAGCCACCTGCTTACTATCGGTAACGGCTTTAAATGCAGCCCGGATCGCAATCTCGGTCTTCCCGAAGCCGACATCCCCGCAAACCAGACGGTCCATCGGGGTTTCCTTTTCCATGTCTTCCTTCACCGCAATGGTCGACTTCAGCTGATCGGGCGTATCCTCGTATATAAACGATGCTTCCAGCTCATTCTGAAGGTACGAATCGGGCGAAAAGGCAAAACCCCGTTCCTGAAGCCGTTGAGCATACAGTTCAATCAGATCCTTGGCAATGTCTTTCACCTTCGATTTGGTGCGGTCTTTCAGCTTTTGCCAGGCTCCGCTTCCTAATTTACTGATGTTGGGTTCGGTACCATCTTTACCTTTGTACTTCGAGATGCGGTGCAGGTTGTGAATACTCACCAGCAGCACGTCATTATCCCGGTAGGTCAGCCTGATGGCTTCCTGAAGTTTTCCATCCACCTCGGTTTTTACCAACCCGGCAAATTTCCCGATTCCGTGATCGACATGCACCACGTAATCTCCCTGGTGCAGTTTATTCAGCTCTTTAATCGAAATACTGTCGCGCTCGGCTTTGCGAGATTTGATTTCAAAGCGGTGATACCGCTCAAAAATCTGGTGATCGGTATAACAGCAAATTTTCAGATCATTGTCAATAAATCCTTCGTGCAGGGTGAAATTTACCGGACTAAATTTAACTTCCAGCCCTTTGTCATCGAAAATAGCCCGCAAACGGTCGGTTTGCGACGCGTTGGTTGAAAGAATATAATTGGTAAACCCGAAATTCTGGTAATCGATCAGGTTTTCGGCCAGCATGTCGAAATTCTTATGAAAAACGGGTTGGTGCATCGTTTGGAAAGTCACCTTCTTCGAATGCCTGAAAAAGTGCTTCATTCCAAATTCAGCACAAGTAAACCGCTTGATTTCTTTTGCAAAAACTTCTCCTGAAAACAATTTATCCTGCCACACCAGCTGCTCCTCCTCGGTTTCAGCCTTTTCGATGGTCTGCTTGAAGTTGTGCTCCATCTGGTCGGCAATCAGCTGAACGTCGTTCAGGAACAATATGGTATCGCCCGGAATAAAATCGAGGAAACTGATGCGTTCTTCTCCCTTCAGGTCCTCCTGAATGTTTGGAATGATGCTGATTTTGGCAAGCGACTCCTTCGACATCTGATTATCGATGTTGAAACTGCGGATCGAATCCACCTCATCGCCGAAAAAGTCTACGCGGTAAGGATCTTCATTCGAGAACGAATAAATGTCAACAATTCCGCCCCGGATGGAATATTGCCCCGGCTCGTAAACAAAATCAACCCGTTCGAAACCATATTCGAACAGCACTTCATTTACAAACTCAATCGATAGTTTATCGCCCGCCGACACCTGAAAAGTGTTGGCAGCCAGCCCTTCACCCGAAATCACTTTTTCAACCAGAGCTTCCGGATACGTTACAACAATCAACTGGCTTCCGCCTTTCAGCTTATTAAGTACTTCGGTGCGCAGAATAATATTTTCCTGCTCAATGGTTTCGTAATGTACCGAACGTTTGTAGGATGAAGGAAAAAAGAGTACCGGAACATCGGGTGAGAGTGTATTCAGGTCATCGTAAAAATACGAAGCCTCTTCCCTGTCGTTCAGGCATATAACAAATGTTTTTGATATTTCTTCGGAAAGCAGACAGGCCAGAATGCTTCGCGATGAGCCAACAAGCCCCTGCAGGTGAACCTTTTCACCCGGGGTATCCAATAAGTTGCACAATTCGCTGGTCAGATCGTGCTTCCTGAACAGGCGTCTAAAATC
>JAEUSS010000375.1 GCA_016788685.1 Prolixibacteraceae bacterium
GGCTTTCAGCGCTCAGCCGGGGGATTTCTACGGGCCATACCTGGAAAACAACGAATACAAACTGTCCAAAATTGATCAGTTTAAAATGTTGCCCGATTCAGTTCAGGCAAGCCACATCCTGATCAATCCGCAAACCGTTGGAAGTGTAGAAAAAGCGCGTGCCCTGGCCGACAGCCTTAAACGCAACATCGATTTGGGCGGAAACTTCGCCGAACTTGCTGCCAAATACTCGGAAGATCCGGGGTCAGCTGCCAAAGGCGGCGACCTGGGCTGGTTTAAACGCAGACAAATGGTTCCGGAGTTTGAAGAAGCAGCTTTCGCCGGAGACATCAACAAAACGTATGTAGTTGCCACCCGCTTTGGATTTCACCTGATCAAGCCAACCAAAAAAGGCAAAGAAACCAATCAGGTACGCATAGCTACTTTGTCAAGAAAAATTGAACCAAGTAACGAAACCTATCAGAAAATCTATGCTGAAACCAGCAAATTCGCAAGCGAAAACCAGACTTTGGAAGCTTTCAACAAATCAGTTGTAACTGAAAAACTGGATAAGAAAATTGCCGTACTCAAAGAAAATGAACGTGAAGTACCGGGACTCGAATCATCACGCTCATTGGTCCGTGCAGCATTTACAGCTGAGCAAGGCAACATTCTGGTAAATAATGAAGGATCACCGATCTTCGAATTTGGAAATAAATTTGTAATCGGCGCAATGACTGTAGCCACCGAAGAGGGTGCTTCGACTTTTGAAGAAGCGAAGATCAGGGTTGACCTTGCCGTCCGTAAAGAGAAGAAAGCTCAGATGCTTGCCGAAAAATTGAAGAATGCAGCTTCAGGCCAATCTGATATGGCCAGCATTGCTTCCAAACTTTCAACGGAAGCAAAAGAAGCATCAGGCGTAAACTTCTCCAGCTTCTCCATTCCTGCTATCGGGTTCGAGCCTGCTGTTGTCGGTACTGTCTGCAGCCTTCCTGAAGGTAAAGTTTCAGCGCCGATTGAGGGCAACAATGGTGTTTACCTGACCAAGGTCAGCTCGTTTACGTCCAATGCCGACAATGATGTTAAAGGAGAGCAAACACGGCTTGCACAGTCGATCGGTTATCGCGCCGGAGCACAGGTTATGGAATCGCTCCGAAAGGTTACCGAGATTGAAGACAAACGATCAAAATTCTATTAATAGGATAATACAGAAAAAAAGCGGGCTATCAACCCGCTTTTTTTATTCATAAAAATATCTGTATGGAAAGTAAAATTAAAAAACTGGAACAACTGTTAAAAAACGACAGGTTCGCCAGCTACAACCAGATCAGGTTAGTTGCAATCGGCAAAGGAGAAGCGACAGCCGAGATGACGGTGACGGAACATCACCTGAACGGCGTTAACATTGTCCAAGGCGGAGCCTTGTTCACTTTAGCCGACTTCGCCTTTGCAGCAGCCTCCAATTCGCACGGCAGAATCGCCGTTGCCGCCAATGCAAGCATAAACTTCTTTAAAGGAGTTTCGTCAGGAAAACTGACTGCATCTGCCAAAGAACACAGCTCCGGAAGGACTTTGGCAACCTACACCGTCGACATCTCCGATGAAGAAGGAACCAAGATTGCTTTCTTTAATGCAACCGCGTTTCTGAAAGGCGAATATTAACTTCCGGGGTAAAACACCCAAATATTTAACGATCGTCCGATTTTTATTTAAATTTGCGCAAATTTTCAGGAGAGATTCCCAACATTAACCTTTAACGATAATCTCTCTTTAAAATTCAAATTAATTATTTGCAGACAGCAAACATGCTCGTTTCATTTTAAAGACAACTATATGGCCAGGTATTTTAACGATGTTTCCAGAACTTTTAATGAATATTTACTGATCCCGGGATTGACAACCAAAGCGTGTTTCCCGCAAAACGTATCATTAAAAACACCGCTAGTAAAGTATCAAAAAGGAACTGCTCCCGAGCTGGAACTAAACATTCCGTTTGTTTCGGCTATCATGCAGTCGGTTTCTGACCATAAAATGGCTATCGCATTGGCAAAAAATGGCGGACTATCCTTTATTTTCGGATCACAGTCAATCGACACGCAATGCGAAATGGTACGGAAAGTAAAGAAATTCAAAGCCGGATTTGTAGTCAGTGATGCCAACCTCACCCCGGAGAACACCTTGAGCGAAGTTATCGCAATAAAAGCTGCCACCGGCCATTCTACCATCGGGATCACCGCAGACGGTACCTCGAACGGCAAATTGCTGGGTATTGTGACCAGCCGCGACTATCGTGCAACCAAAGATAACCTGGACTCCAAAATCAGCGAATTCATGACCCCTTTCTCAAAGCTGGTCACCGGACAACTGGGCATTTCGCTCACCGAAGCCAACGACATCATTTGGGATCATAAACTCAACACACTTCCGATTATCGACAAAGATCAGAACCTGCAGTACTTTGTGTTCAGAAAAGACTACGACGAGCACAAAGAAAACCCGAATGAACTACTTGATTCGAATAAAAAGCTGTTGGTTGGTGCCGGAATCAACACCCGTGATTATACCGAACGGGTTCCTCAACTGGTTGAAGCCGGCGCTGACATTCTGTGTATCGACTCTTCAGACGGGTTCTCAGAATGGCAGAAAGAAACCATCGCCTTCATCAAAAACAAATACAACGGCAAGGTAAAAGTAGGTGCCGGAAACGTGGTGGACAAAGACGGATTCCTGTACCTGGTTGAAGCTGGCGCCGATTTTGTAAAAGTCGGGATTGGCGGAGGTTCTATTTGTATTACCCGCGAACAAAAAGGAATTGGCCGTGGGCAGGCGACCTCGCTCATTGAAGTGGCACAGGCCCGCAACGAATATTTTGAGAAAACCGGTATTTATGTCCCTATTTGTTCTGATGGTGGCATTGTTCAGGACTACCACATGGTACTTGCGCTGGCTATGGGAGCCGATTTCATCATGATGGGAAGGTACTTCGCCCGATTCGACGAAAGCCCGACCAAGAAGCTGGAAATTGGCAATAAATACGTGAAAGAATATTGGGGCGAAGGTTCGAACCGCGCCCGCAATTGGCAACGCTATGATATGGGCGGCAACGAAGCGCTCAAATTCGAAGAAGGAGTTGACAGTTATGTGCCTTATGCCGGGAAACTGAAAGACAACCTCGACATCACCTTGGGCAAAATCGTTTCGACGATGTGCAGCTGCGGCGCTTTGAGCATTCCGGAACTGGAAAAGAATGCAAAAATCACCCTGGTATCGTCAACCAGTATCATCGAAGGCGGAGCTCACGACGTGATCTTGAAGGAAGCAAATATTTAAACTTAAGTATAAATAAAGAGAGCGAGCATTTTCATGCTCGCTCTCTTTATACAGAAATTACTGAAAAAACAGAAAGCGGGCTTTTACCGCTTTCTGTTTTTAACCTCAATGCACAAAACCTGAGAACTCTGGTTTCTGCGTGTTATTTTTTTAGCTTAATAACGCTTTCACTTTATCCGAAATATCCTTCCCGTCGGCTAGTCCTGCCAGTTTCTTCGAGGCTATTCCCATCACTTTTCCCATGTCTTTCATTCCTGATGCCCCAACTTCAGCAATAATTGCTTTTACAGTTTCGGTTAATTCGGCATCCGACATTTTTACCGGAAGATAAGACTCAAAAACTTTAACCTGAAACATCTCCTGCTCATACAAATCGTCGCGCCCCTGCTCTTTATAAATAGCGGCAGAATCGGCTCCCTGTTTAGCCAGCTTCGAAATGATTTTCAGGCTGTCCTGGTCACTTAATTCTCCTGTTGCACCAGCCGCCGATTTGGCTTCGAGCATAACCTTCTTAATTCCGCGTAAAGCTTCGAGTTTTTCTTTCTCGCGCGCTTTCATCGCTTCTTTAATGTCTTCGCTAATCTGATCAAATAAACTCATCTTCAATAAATTAATCAACGTTATCGTGCAAATATGAATTATTGTCTCGTAAAATTACATTATTATTCTCATCCGGAGAAATCGAGAATCGTGAAAATTTCTCATCTACTTTTTTTTTAAACCCGAAAAACTTCGAGTTTTTCCTGCGGTATGCCGGAATGTTTTCCAGTTCGTCAACCGTTTCTTCCGATGTTTGCGTAAAATCAACGGGTTCAGTCAGTTCTGCCTGACTATTCTTGCCCGGGTTGTTGCCGTACAATTCTTCAAATTCATCAAACACCCCGGTATTGATTTCGAACTCGAATGTTTTCTGTTTCACGTTCTTCGAACCGTACAATTCGTTTTCAACCGAAGTTTTAAATTCAGTTTTCAGCTTAGAGATGATCTCGGTAGAATCATCGGACAAGGTATGATAAGTTTTTTCCTGGCTCCTGTTAATGACCATCTCCGGAATACTGCTCGTACTGAACCCTGTTGCGATGATAGTCACCGAAATTTTATCGCCCAAAGCTTCGTCAACGCCATTTCCCCAGATCAGATCGGCTGAATTTCCGGCTTTTTCCTGTACAAAATCAGTTATATCACCAATTTCATCCATGGTAATTTCTTCAACTCCCGAAGTGATATTCAGCAGGATATTACGAGCTCCCATAATATCGTTATTGTTCAGCAATGGTGAATTAAGAGCCTCTTCAACAGCAATTACCGCCCGATTTACGCCTGAAGCGATACCAGTTCCCATGAGCGAAACTCCGCTGTTACGCATCACCGTTTCAACATCCGCAAAGTCAACATTGATGTAACCCGGCACAGTGATAATTTCGGCAATTCCTTTGGCTGCCGTGGTCAGAATATTATCCGCTTTGGCAAACGCATCGGATATCTTCGAGTCGCCGTACATTTCGCGGATACGTTCGTTATTGATGATCAGC
>JAEUSS010000484.1 GCA_016788685.1 Prolixibacteraceae bacterium
CTGCCGCCCAGGTTTGGAGCTTTAATCCGGAATACACAATTGGCAAAGAGTTTAAAGGCTTACCCATCGAAGAGTGGCTCTTTTTTATTGTTATCCCCTATTCCTGTGTTTTCATTTACGAAGTTCTGAAATTCTATTTCCCGAAACAGGAATATGCCAACCCCTTCCTGGCATTCAGCCTCTTGTTGATTGTTGGCTTTGCGCTGATCAGCTATTTTTTCAGGCATCAGGCCTACACATTCCTGACCTTCTTATTCTCGGCGGTATACCTGGGCTACACCGTTTTCAGGAACAGGTTCAAGCAACACATCACCAAATTCTATTTCAGCTATTTTGTTTCGCTCGTGCCACTGTTGATTGTCAACGGAATTTTGACCTCGTTACCCGTGGTTGAATACAATACTGCCTGCATCCTCAATATCCGGATTCTGAATATTCCGGTTGAAGATTTCTCTTACTTTTTCCTGATGCTCCTGATGGTGACTACCATCTACGAAAATCTGAAAGAAAGCAGATACTATTAACATGGTTACCATAGGATGAGTAATTTGAATTGACGATCAATCCGGCGAAAACATTCCCGGTGCCGTATAAAATCGACAGAAATAGCGATATTTAGTCTGATGAAACGAAAAATTGAAATACAGATTACCATCTTAACAATCAGTGTTGCAGCCGCAGTCATTGTTTCAGGATATCTGGCTTTTCAAAGCCTGTCCAGAATTGTCGACACAATCCACAAGGAAGCGCGTCCCGACCTGAAATTATTGCTGATTAAAGACATTGCCGCCAATTTAAATGAAGTTGAGAACACCATCCGCCTATACAGCCTCACCGGCGACACGAACTATTTGTCCCCTTACCGGCAGCTTGACACGACCATTCAGGAACGGCTGAATTCGCTTGCGGTATATGCCATTCAGGATTCGCAGGACATGATTCAGATTGATTCCATCCGTCTCCTGACAAACCAAAAATTATTGATATGGAACAAAATACGGGCGCTACACCATTCCAGAGGAAATACCCGTAACAGTTTCTCGAAACTCTATTCCCGGATTGACACGGTAATCATTCAGCCCGACACTATCCGGTTTAAGCCGGAAGAAAAGAAAGGTTTTCTCAAGAGAATATTTGGGAAGAAAGACACAACCACCCGGCGCCCCATTATCATTGACAAAACAAAGGAAAAGGAGATTATCAAACAGGAGATTGCCGGCATTGAGCAACAAATCACCAGTCAGGCCAAAAAATTTCAGGCTAAAGAAATGACTTTGCTCGAGCAGAACATTCAGTTGACGCAGATTCTGAACCGGCAAATTGCCCGCCTCGAACTCAAAGAACAGCAAGAGCTGGAAACCAAAACACAGGAGGCCGATGCAATAGCTGCCCAAACCTACAGATGGATGGCCGCTTTTACCATTGGTGCGGTAATTCTCCTGATAATCATTGTAATTATTTTTTTCCGGAACCTGCAGCGAAACCGAACCTATCAGAAAGTTCTGAAAGAAGCAAAGACAGAAGCCGAAAGCCTGACTAAAGCCAAGGAGATATTTGTGGCAACCGTCAGTCATGAGATGCGAACTCCGGTAAACGCCATCTACGGGCTGACCGAGCAAATGCTTCAGAAAACAAATTCGGAAGAAATGACCGCAGACTTGAACGTAGTACTTAAATCGGCTGAACACCTGATTGCATTGGTCAACGACACATTGGATTTTTCGAAGATCGAATCTCAGAAGCTATCAATTGAGCAAATCGATTTTTTACCCCATGAAATCGTAACTGAAGTTAACACCCTACACAAGAACACCGCGCAAAAGAAAGGTATCCGGCTGATCGTCAGCAACAATACCGACACCGACCTGGTACTTAAGGGTGATCCGATCAGACTGAAACAAATATTGATCAACCTGATTACCAACGCGATTAAATTCACAAGTCAGGGGCAAGTTACGCTGGCCGTTTCGGCCAAAGAAACCCGGGAACAGATTTATGAACTGAATATTGAAGTTTCGGACACGGGCATTGGCATCTCAAATGAAGATCTGCCCCGGATTTTTGATGAATTTGTCCAGCTCAATACCGACCTCACCCAAAAGCAGCGCGGAGCCGGCCTGGGCCTGGCCATAGTAAAAAAACTGGTCATGCTCCAGAACGGGAAAATTGAGGTCGACAGCACTCCCGGAAAAGGAACCCGTTTTACCTTACAGATACCTTATCAAAAAGGAAATTCAGCGTACTCCGGTAAAAACAAAAATGAACAGCTGCTTATTCCCGGATGGTTCAGGTCACTTCATTTCCTGATTGCTGACGATGAAGAGTTTAACCTCTATCTGATCAAGAAGATCCTGAATAAATGGGGAGTCAGGTTTACCGAAGCACACAACGGGCAGGAAGCGGTAGAACTTTCAGCAAAGAACCGATACGACTTGATCCTGATGGACATACGCATGCCGGTACTCGATGGATATGATGCCGCCAGACTGATCACACAGCAAAATCCGTTGGCAAAGATCATTGCCCTGACAGCCACCGCGAAAACTGCCGATACCGAAAAAATGCGAATGTCCGGAATGAATAGTTTTCTTCAAAAACCATTTGCCGAATCCGACTTAGTCAGCGCGGTTATCAGATTAATTCCTGAAAAGGCCTCAACTCCGCAGAGCACTCCGGTTATCGCAGATACCCCGATTGATCTGGAGGAACTGGAAAAAATTTCAGGAGGCGACGGCACCTTTTTCAACGAAATGCTGACCATTTTCATACGATCGAGCGAAGAAGCCTTAGGCAGGCTCCACCAACACCTTGCAAACGCAGACTGGGAAGCCATTCCTGAAGTAGCTCACAAACTTGCTGCTCCTGCCAAACACCTGAGAGCAAACTCTCTTTACAATCATCTGAAACAACTGGAAAACCATTCAGAGAAAAACAATCCGGACAAGGTCAGAGGTTTGATCGGCATAATTGAAGAAGAAATCAATCAGATCAATGTAATTCTCAGGCAGAAGATTCAGGAAAAGAACTAAACCTTGTTTCAGAATTTCTCTGAATGAATGATTTTATCAAAATGAGAATATCTTGCCCGTTTCAGCAAAAAACTTACTACCTTGCGGCAATTGACTGAAGTTTTGAGTAACCAAATTCACAGAAAAAATGCCGGAGAAAGCTTTCAAGATATTTGTTGTTGAAGATGATGAATGGTACAACCGACTGCTGGTGCATACCTTATCGCTCAATCCCGATTATGAAATTCATTCTTTTACAAACGGCAAAGATTGTTTGGCTAATTTATACCTGGAACCCGATGTTATTACGCTGGATTACCGGCTTCCTGATATGAAAGGCCTGGAAGTGCTAAAACAAATCAAGGAGATTAACGAAGACATCCAGTTTATCCTGATTTCGGAACAGGATGACATTGACGTAGTGGTTACCCTGCTGCGGCACGGTGCCTACGATTACATCGTCAAGTCGAAAGATATCAGAGAACGATTGCTCAACACGGTCAGCAACATCCGGCAAGGCAGTAACCTGAAGAAAGAAATCGTTAATTTAAGGCAGGAAGTCAAAAAAAAATATTCCGAACAGACCACCATCATCGGAAACAGCGCCGCAACGCAAAAAGTTTATGAGCTGATTGAAAAAGCAACCCGCACCAACATCACCGTAACTATAACCGGAGAAACGGGCACCGGAAAAGAACTGGTTGCCAAAGCCATACACTACAACTCAAACCGTTCAAAACAACCATTTGTCCCGGTTAATGTTGCCGCCATTCCGAAAGACCTCATCGAAAGCGAACTGTTTGGTCACGAAAAAGGTTCGTTTACAGGCGCAGCTTTCCGTCGGATTGGCAAATTCGAGGAAGCCAACGGAGGTACACTCTTTCTGGACGAGATGGCCGAGATGGACATTTCGCTGCAGGCTAAATTGCTGCGCGCCCTTCAGGAAAAAGAAATTATCCGGATTGGAAGCAATACGCCGGTCAAGTTTGATTGCCGGATTATCATCGCAACAAACAAAGATCTTCAGGAAGAAATCAAAAAAGGAAATTTCAGGCAAGACCTTTATTACCGGCTTTACGGCCTCCCCATTGAATTACCGCCGTTGCGCGAACGTGGGAATGACGTGATTATACTGGCCAAACACTTTGTTCAGTTGTTCTGCAAAGAAAACGGGATGGCAATCAAAACTTTAACTCCTGACGCCTCAGCCCGCCTGCTCTCCTATTCATTCCCCGGAAATATCCGCGAACTGAAGTCGGTAATTGAACTGGCCGTTACCCTGGCAGAGCATGAAGAAATAACCGCCGATCACATTGTTCTGGGACGGGGCCAAGATTTACTGGACGACCTGTTCAGCGAAGAACTCAGCCTCCGCGAATACGATATGCGGATTGTGAGAAAATTTCTGGACAAATACGAAAATAACATTAAGCTGGTTGCCGGGAAGCTGGATATAGGCGTGGCAACCATCTACCGGATGCTGAAAGAAAGCAACGTGAAATAATAAAATCTTCGTC
>JAEUSS010000515.1 GCA_016788685.1 Prolixibacteraceae bacterium
ACCACACGCCCAACATCGTTTTTTTTGATTTTTTCATAAACATAAAAAGTTTGATGAAACTAAGTTCATCAAACTTTCTGTATTATCTATCTTGACAAGCCTTCCAAAGCTTTTTACCAACTATTTTTGACTAATATGCCAGTAAAACCGGAGCGGTTTTAAATGGTCGATTTGCTGATCCAGGTCAGGAAGTCGTTTCGGTAATTGTTCCCAATGGTCAGTTTCCGGCTCGGTACTTCAATCATGTTCCCTTCAACGGCGATTATCTTCTGCCAGTTGACGATAAACGATTTGTGTATCCGGAAAAATACGTTTGAAGGAAGTAACTCCTCCATTTTTTTCATCGAAATGTTGGTGACCAGATGTGATTTGTCGGTATAAATTTTAACGTAATCGCCCAATCCTTCGATGTATACAATTTCGTTGAATTTTACCTGGTAGGACTTTTTATTCGATTTGATAAAAACCGATTCCGTGTTTTCGTCCGTCGGCTGTTTATGCAGGAGCGAGAACTGTTGTTCGGCTTTCTGAACTGCTTTAAGAAACCGGATAAACGAAAACGGTTTGGCCAGATAATCCAGAACGTTGAGTTCGTATCCCTCCATGGCGTAATTGGTGTAGGCAGTTGTGAGTATAACCAATGGAGGATTCTTGATCGTCTTCAGAAATTCAATTCCGGAGAGTTTCGGCATGTTGATGTCCAGAAAGATCAAATCGACTGTTTGCTCGTTCATTACTTTCAGCGCTTCCAGGGCATCACTGCATGCCCCTATGATTTGAACGGACTGGATGTCTTCGGCATATTTCGTTATGATATCCTGTGCCAGAGGTTCATCATCGATGATAAGTGTTCTTAAAATCATCCTGCTGCCTTTTGAATTAGTTTTTTAGCTGAACTTCCAGATGAACGGTGAATGTATCGTCAGTCCGCGATACTTCATAGTTGTACTCTCCGGGTTTGTACAGGAATTCCAGCCGCTTCTCAATATTTTTAAGTCCGATTCCGGAGTTTTTGTGAGTTACCGCTCCGGAAGTGTTGTGGTAGTTGTTGGCGAGCTGAAATTGCATCATCCCTCCCCGGAACCGGATTGAGGTTCGGATGTAGGGCGACGGAGCCGGATTGCGCATGCCATGTTTAAACGCATTGTCGATAAATGGCTCAAAAATTAACGGAATGACTTTCATATCCGGAATGTCACCTTCTACTGTGAACTGAATGTCCATCCGGTTGGTGAGCCTGATCTTTTGTAATTCGATGAAGTTGGTCAGGAAATCAAGTTCTTGTTTAACCGGAATGAAATTCTCCCTTGATTCGTACAAAACGTGGCGCATCAGGTCTGATAACTTCAGGATGATTTCAGGCGTTTGGGGCGAATTGTTCAAGGCCAGTGAGTAAATGTTGTTCAGGCAGTTAAATAGAAAGTGCGGATTTAGTTGCGATTTTAATGTATTTAGCTCAGCTTCAAGTTTTTCACGTTCAATTTGCACCAGTTTAAGCCTGATCTCCTGAAACTGCAGCCAGTCGGTCACAAATTTAAACAAGGAAGTTATCCCGACATAAAAAGCTGCCGTGAAGAAGTGTGACGAGAACATATTTGCAAACTGATCAGCAAAGCTTTTGGTCTTCAGAACATATACCAGAGTCGACTGGATCAGCAGCGACGAGAACGCAAGCGTCAGGATCAGCCAGAACGTGTAGAAAATGTATTTTTTGCTCTTTAAAAACCGGGGGATCAGTATGTAGAGGTTGATGTAAACAGCGAGTGCAAAGCCGATGTTTGGGATGATTGCCCGTAAAAGAACGTTGCTGTTGAAGATCAGTTTCTGATCGGAAGCCACGTAAAATGCCGAAATCGCAAAAACGATACTGCAAATCCAAAACAGAATGTGTCCTGAAAGTCTGAATTTAGTATAGTTTGTTCGTATCGGCATATTACTTATATCCGGTCAAGCCGCTTTGTTAGTTTCTGGTAATAATATTTGAGCGGGTTCGTATATTTTAGTTGTTTCCAGGGCCTGCTGCCATGGGGCTTATGCAATACTCCGCCGGCCACCCAAAGGTAATTGTTCAGTCCCAGCTGAATCGATTTCCGTGAAATGGAAACGTCAAACCAGTGTTTTTCTGCCGAAAGGGTTTTGAAATCATATTTCGTTAAGAGCGCTGTGGTAAGCAGGGTGCAACAGAAACTCAGGCTGTGGCTGGTTTTCACAATGTCTTTTTTTGTGTTCCTGAAATTCAGATACG
>JAEUSS010000539.1 GCA_016788685.1 Prolixibacteraceae bacterium
TGGGATTAATTCAGGTTAGTGTGGGAGGCGCGCCTATTGAGGCTTTCATCGACCGACGGACGCTGGAATCTGACCCGCGTCTGGTTGATGTTCTTTACAACTGGAAAAAGAATGATTTTATTATGGATTGGTGCCGTCAACGGGCAGCGCTGAACCTTTCAGGGAGCAACAATGAGTTGCAGCGTCACCCGTTTGAACCGGCTTATATATATGAGGCGGGTATTCAGCAGTTGGCAGGTTTGCCTGTACGCGGAGTGATCTGGTACCAGGGAGAATCGAATGCGCACAATGCCGAGCATTACCTGGCAGCTTTTCCGGCTTTGGTGCAGTCGTGGCGAAAAACTTTTGGAAATCCGGAAATGCCGTTTTATTTTGCCCAGCTATCCAGTCTGAACCGGCCTTCGTGGCCCTATTTCAGAGATGTTCAGCGACAGTTGAGTCATACGGTTGCACACTCGGGTATGGTCGTTACCAGCGATTTGGGTGACTCGCTCAATGTTCACCCGACCCGAAAAAGAGAAGTCGGCGAGCGGTTCGCTCAATTGGCGCTGCACAATATTTTCGACCGGAAACTTGCTTGCTGCAGTCCCGAAGTTTTGGGATTCAGGCAAAAGGGAGCTCAAGTCAGCGTCCGGTTTGATCATGCCGTTCAATTGGGAACTTCAGATCAATCAGCGGTTCGCGAATTTGAAGTTGCCGGCCCGGAGGGAATCTTCGAACCTGTGAGTGCAAGCGTTGAGGCGAATGAAATTGTGATTCAGACAAAAATTAAGGACGTACAGAAAGTGCGGTACGGATGGAAGCCGTTCTCTCGCGGGAATTTGATTAATGAATGCGGTTTCCCGGCATCAACATTTGAGTTGAGCCTGCCATAGGATCAATGGTTGAAGTAAACATGCCAATGTGTAATGTAAAGTTGAATAAGTGCAACGGCACCCGAATCTTGTGGTGCTGACACCGATAAATGAAATAAAAGTTATAAATATATAATTATGAAAAAGTTTGAAGGATTGATTGCAGCCCCTTTTGCCCCAATGGATGAAAACGGGGAAGTTATCTATGATCAGATCAGCGTTTATTACGATTTTCTGGCAAAGAACAAAGTGGTTGGTGCTTTTATCAACGGTTCGACCGGAGAAGGCGTTTCGCTGACCCAAAAAGAAAAGATGAACACGGTGGAAGCGTGGACTGCCTGCTCGAAAGCGAAGAAAACAGTGAAAGTAATCAGCCTCGTTGGCGGGACTTCCTACAAAGAGTGTATCGAAAATGCGCAACATTCGGCCGAAAGCGGAGTTGATGCCATTGCTTTGCTGGCACCTTATTACTTTAAACCGGCCGGAGCCAGACAACTGGCTGAGTTTTGTGCCAAAGTAGCCGAAGCAGTACCTCAAACTCCGGTGTATTTTTATCATATTCCGGTTTTGAGCGGATGTTATGTAAATATGTACGATTTTTTGCAGGAAGCCGCTCCGATTATTCCTAATTTAGCCGGAATAAAATACACGCACGAAGATTTTATGGATTTCCTGAGTTGCATCAATTTCAGGAGCGGAAAATACGAAATGATGTGGGGACGAGATGAAAACATGCTTTCGGCATTGGTGCTCGGATGTCGCAGCGGCGTGGGCAGCACGTTCAACTACGCGGCGCCCTTGTACAATCAGATGATAGCTGCTTTTGACAACAACGATCTGCTGACAGCCCGAAAATTGCAACAACAGTCTATTGATATGATCCGTCTTCTTGGAAAATACGGAGGCATAGCCACCGGAAAGGCTTACATGCGCTACCTCGGTTTCGAGTTTGGAAAATTCAGGTTACCAGTTAAAAATATGTCAGATGAAAAGTTTGAAAAATTTAAGGCGGATGTACGGGCGCTTAATATGGAAGAACTGTTCTCTGAAAAATAATGCATCCTGTATAATTCTCCTGACCATGGTAACTTTAAATCACGGAGCCTGCAGCCCTGGCGCTGACAAAAATGTGAATATTCAATGGGAAGTTATTCCGCCAATTCCTCCTGCCGAAGGAAAGGCTGTTCAATTTGGCGTAGCCGGGCCAACGGCCGGAGCTCACGGTAACTTTATGCTGGTAGCTGGCGGTGCCAATTTTGAAGATGCTATGCCGTGGCGCGGAGGAACTAAACTTTACCACGATGAGATCTTTCTGTTGGAAATGAAATCTGACGGACAGTTAAACTGGAAACAGTGTTCAGAGAAACTTCCGTACCCGATGGCTTATGCAGCCTGTGTTACCCTTCCTCAGGGGGTGGTTTCTGTTGGCGGCGAAAATGCTGAAGGTCCGGTGTCTGATGTTTTTCTGTTTTCATTTGCAGACGGGAAAATAAACAGTGACCGCCTGCCTTCCTTGCCCGAAGCGCTTACGTCTTCAGGAGCAACCGTTGCCGGTGAAATGGTATTTGTTCAGGGAGGATTGACAGCATCGGGAGCCTCGGCTGCTTTTTATAGTCTGGATCTCGAAAATCAGGATGCCGGATGGCAAAGGCTTTCCGATCTGCCTGTTCAGATGTCGCACAGCGTGGTGGTAAGCCAGTCGGATGGTTCTGAATTGTGCATTTACGTGATTGGAGGACGCAACAAAACATCTGAAGTTCATACTTTCCGGAGTGAAGTCTGGAAATATTCTCCTTCGTCTGCCTCCTGGTCAAAAGTCAGCGAAATTTCAACCGGAGACGGGCATTCGTTTGGACTTTCTGCCGGAACCGGAGTTGCTCGGGGCAACTCACAGATTGTTTTGTTTGGCGGCGATAAGGGAGTTTATTTCAACCAGACTGAGCGATTCAATCATGCACTTGAAACTGCCGGCGATGAGCAGGCAAAGAAAGAAATATGGGCCAGGAAGGATAGTCTGCTGACCAATCATCCTGGTTTTTCGAAAGATATTTTAGGCTTTGATACGCGGACTCAAACATGGACTCTGCTGGGCACGGTTCATGGCGATTCGCCTGCCACCACCGTAGCGTTCGGCTGGAAAGGGCGGGTAATGATCCCTTCCGGCGAAATACGCCCGGGAGTCCGGACTCCCAATGTTCTGGCACTTAAATTTGAATAGACCGTTATTTGACTAAACTTAAACAACTGATATGGATTTAAAGAATCTGGCACAGCAGTACAAAGCTGAACTGCTCAACAATGTGGTCCCTTTCTGGGAAAAGAACTCAAAAGATGAACAGTCAGGAGGTTATTTTACTTGCCTTGACCGGCAGGGGAATGTTTTCGACACCGACAAATTTATCTGGCTTCAGGGGAGGCAAGTTTGGATGTTTTCGACTTTGTACAATAACGTGGAGCAGCGGCC
This sequence comes from Prolixibacteraceae bacterium, assembly GCA_016788685.1. Lineage (GTDB taxonomy): Bacteria > Bacteroidota > Bacteroidia > Bacteroidales > Prolixibacteraceae > Aquipluma. The sequence continues at coordinate 3,319 of JAEUSS010000539.1, forward strand.
CGAATGGCTTGAAATGGCCGAACATGGCGCAAAGTTCCTTCAAACCTACGGGCACGATGGTGACCTGAACTGGTATTTTTCGCTTACCCGCGAAGGAAAACCACTGGTTGAACCGTACAATATCTTTTCGGATTGCTTTGCTACCATGGCTTTCGGGCAACTTTTTAAGGCTACAGGTAACGAAATATATGGAGATATTGCAAAAAATACTTTCGAAAATATTCTGAAACGCAGCGATAATCCGAAAGGGAAGTTTAATAAATCGGTTTCGGGTACGCGGCCGCTCAAAGGGTTCTCGTTGCCGATGATCATGTGCAATCTTTCGCTCGAAATTGAGCATTTACTGCCCAACGAGTTGGTTGATAACACGATTCAGACCGTTTTGCATGAAGTCATGGAGGTGTTTTACCAGAAAGAGTCGGGGCTGATTCTGGAAAATGTGAATCCGGATGGCAGTTTTTCCGATTCGTTTGAAGGACGCCTGCTCAATCCGGGGCACGCCATCGAATCCATGTGGTTTATCATGGACTTGTCGGTCAGGTTGAAGCGGCCTGAGTTGGCACAGCAGGCGGTGGAAATCATGCTTCGTACCCTGAAATACGGTTGGGATGAACAGTACGGCGGGATTTTCTATTTCCTCGACGTCAAAGGCCATCCGACTCAGCAGCTCGAATGGGATCAGAAACTTTGGTGGGTGCATATCGAGACATTGATCAGCCTGATCAAAGGCTACGCGCTGACCGGAAATCCGGAATGCCTGGAATGGTTTGAAAAGGTACACAACTATACATGGTCACACTTTGCCGATCCG
>JAEUSS010000587.1 GCA_016788685.1 Prolixibacteraceae bacterium
CAAAGCCATCTGAATGAGGTGACTGAAATGTTCCTTGTCTTGTTTTCGTCCCGGATGGTCAAAGTGTTCTAACATGTTCATAACGCTTATTTTAAAGTTTGAAAATATTCTGAAGTAACAATAAAGTCTGTTGAAGGAAAGCTGCAAAAAACACCGGTTCGTCCGGGTAACAGTAAAGACCAACAGACTATTTCGATGCTAATTGCTGATTTACTACAACTGCTGACAGGAACAGGTTTAATAACCTGCTAATGCCAAGTCGTTCTGTGACTAAGGGAATCGTCCGGATTATTTCGGCGGCTGCCAGAAAGAATCAATAAAAGAATGTGGGGAAAGGTATTTCCGGACAGAAAATGGTACTTTAACCAGAGAGATATAAAAAGACCTCATTTCGTGGTGCAACGAATTCTCATCTTCGTACTGGTCAGGTTCAGGTATAAATTTATCCTCGGAAGGTTGCTCTTCCGGTTGGTTTTCAAGCAGAAAAATGTTCTCTTCAAATTGGCAGGCGGGACTCCCCGTTACCTGAGAACTGATGGTGAAAAACGCGATAAAAAAGAATATTTTCGTTAGAAATCTCATGCAGGTGCAATAATAAACAAAAAACGACACTCCTGTTGTCTCTATTGCCCATTCAAACAAATTTCAGTCATAAAAGTTGTTATTCCCGATGTATTGTTTCAACAGTTCAGGCACAAAAAAAAGAAGCAGGCCGAAACCTGCTTCTTCACTTTCTACATATCAAATTTCACACAAAATAAAACTCCAAAAAATAAAAAACATCAGGTTATAAATCTGTTATCACCTGATATTTAGGGACAAGTGTTTTCATTATCGACCAACCGATCAGGTACATTACCGCACAGATGGAGAAAATAATGAAATAGCCTGCTTCGATCCCTTTAAAACCCATAAACTGCATTTGAGTCTGTTCGGTAAAGTCGAATAATACGCCCGATCCTTTGTTGATAAAAAACGAACCGACACCACCTGCCATACCGCCGATTCCTGTCACCGTTGCGATGGCCGATTTGGGGAACATGTCGCCAACGGTCGAAAAGATATTGGCTGACCAGGCCTGGTGGGCAGCTCCTGCAATACCAATTATGATGACCGGGATCCAGAAAGTAATGTGCCCCAGCGGTTGCGCCAAAAGCGCCAAGAGCGGGAAGAACGCGAAAATCAGCATTGCTCTCATACGTCCCGCATAAGGATTCATTCCTTTCTTATTAACGAAATAAGAAGGGAGCCAACCGCCGTAAATCGAAAGCAAAGTAATCATATACAATACAAATAGCGGGAAAGCACTCTGAGTTGAATCCATGCCGTACACAGAGCTTAAGTAGGCAGGAGTCCAGAACAAGAAGAACCACCAAACGCCATCCGTCATAAATTTACCAACGGCAAATGCCCAGGTCTGTCTGTACTTGAAATGAGCCGCAAACGTAGCCTTTGTTTTTATTTCATGAGTTTCCTGACCGCTCGCGATATCAGCCAGTTTATCTTGCTGAATGTAATCCAGCTCTGCAGCATTCACCTTTGGGTGTACTTCCGGCTTCTGGTAAATGAAGATCCAAAAACCCATCCAGACAAATCCAAGAGCTCCGATGATAATAAAAGCGGCTTCCCATCCCCATGCTTTCGCGATAAAAGGGATGGAAATCGGAGCGCCAAGGGCGCCGACGGTAGCTCCGGCATTAAAAATACTGGTAGAAAAAGCACGGTCTTTTTTAGGGAAATATTCGGCAGTTGCCTTAATGGCTGCCGGGAAGTTACCGGCTTCGCCCACTGCCAGCACAAAACGAGCAAAGATAAACAGAGTGACACTGACGGTTATAACC
>JAEUSS010000614.1 GCA_016788685.1 Prolixibacteraceae bacterium
AGGAAATTCGAGACAGATACGGCTCTGTCGTTTGATAATTTAACATTTACTTCGCGTGAACCCGTGTTGTCGGTATGTCCGTAGATCGTTACATCAGTTTCCGGAGTTTCTTTTAACGAGTTTGCAAATTTTAACAGCGAAGCTTTTGATGAGGCGTTCAGGTCGCTCTTTCCGGATGTGAACAAGATACCGCTGTCGAAGGTCATTTTAATCGCCTGCAGATTGTTGGCATCGGTGATGGTTTCAACTTGTGCTCCTTCGATTTTTTCGAGTTCCGCTTTTTGTTTATCCATTTTTTTCCCGATAATGACTCCGGTTCCGGCTCCGACGGTTCCACCAATTGCCGCTCCGATTGCCGCTCCGTTACTTTTTCCGGTCAAAGCCCCGATGCCGGCGCCGATAAGCGCGCCTCCGGCTCCGCCAATTAAGCCTCCTTTTGTTGAATTTTTTGTTGATGAACAACCGCTTAGCAGCATTAAGCCAGATAGTAAAAATGCGATTGATTTGTTAACTGTTTTCATGTGATTTTTGAAATTTTAGTTGTCTGTAAATTGAATAATTAGAGTTTTTATGTATTGATACTGTTGCTTTTCAGAAGTTCTGTCCTGATGTCTGTCTGTTGCAGGTATAGCTGTTATTTGCTTAGCTTTTTATAAACAAGTCCGGCAGATATTGCAGCAATAACCGGAATCACGATAAATAGCCAAAGTTGAGATAAGGCCCAGTCTCCGACAAAAAGCGCCTGACTGATACTTCTTGCAGGATTTACCGAAGTGTTTGTGACCGGAATACTTACCAGGTGAATCAATGTTAATGAAAGTCCGATTGTCAGTCCGGCGAAGCCTTTGGGCGCTTTTTCGTCAGTAGCTCCGAGGATGATTAGCAGGAACATGAAAGTCATGACAAATTCGGTGGTTATGGCTGCCAGCAGGCTATAGTTGCCGGGGGAATGCTCTCCGTAACCATTGGCTGCAAAATTGCCAATGGGCGAGCCGTTACCGGTTACAATGATGTAAAGGACTCCGGCTGCCAGAATAGCTCCGGCTATTTGCGAGACGATGTATGGCAATACCTCTTTCGCACCGAACCGCCCGGCGCTCCATAACCCAATTGTAACCGCCGGGTTCAGATGAGCTCCGGAAACGTGCCCCAGTGAATAGGCTATTGTTAAAACGGTCAGTCCGAAGGCCAGAGAAACGCCGACCAAGCCAATTCCAACACCAGGGAATCCTGCGGCCAGCATTGCGCTGCCGCAACCACCAAATACAAGCCAAAATGTTCCGATAAACTCAGCAATATTTTTTTTCATCGTTATTTATTTTTTTGTTACAAAATCCGGAAAAGGATCTGTTAATAGTCGAAGCAAAAATCTGAAAAATTCGAGTTAAACGCGGAGATTGAGGGTAAACAACATCCATACAACGATCTATACAATATCTTAACCGTCGGCGTAAGGTGTTGTTTGTTAGTTTTTTTGTGCGGCTGGTTGGCGGAGTCAGATGCGGAAAGACTGGATTTGATCTTTACATTAATCAATGTGATTGGGAGCAGAGACATTTGTTTGTCTTCCTATGCTAAAGGAAAACATCACTATTCCTTTAGCATAGGGAGAAATGCGGAAGTCGTGCCTGGGGTGTAATTGAAATGCAACAATAAATTGTTTGTTTTGCATAAAATTGTGTCGGTTCTTTTTGGTCTTTGTTGCCTTCATCTGGCCCGAACAGGTTCCATTGGGCAGATCAGGAAGGCTTCAATCAAAGATGAAAAATACTTTTTATTAAAAACTGTTTTGTTCTTGTATTATTAATGTGCAAATTGAGAACAAGTTAAAGACAGAACAATGAGTAATTCAAAGATACTGCTTGTTGATGACGAGCCGCTCAACCTCAGGCTTTACGATAAGATGTTAAAGGATTTTGATTTCCGGATCATTACTGCGGCTAACGGGCAAGAGTGCATTGAAAGGGTTCGTGAACATTCACCGGATCTGATACTTCTGGATTGGAATATGCCGGTAATGGATGGAATTGATACGTTGCAGGTACTGAAAAAAGACGAAGCGACTAAAGATATACCGGTTTTAATGATAACCGGGGTAATGACCGCTTCGAAAGATCTGGCTTTCGCAATGTCGGTTGGGGCCATCGACTTTCTAAAGAAACCTTTTGATAAACTTGAGCTAAATGCCCGTGTCAGAAATGTTTTGTTATTGTCTGATACCCTGAAGACCTTAAAGGCACAGTACCATGATCTTGAGAACAAGAACATATTTATTACCTCTTTGATCGAAAGTATCCCTCATCCGGTGATATATTGCTCATTAGAGGGAATTCTGCTCATGAGCAACAAGTTTTTTGAACAACTCCTGGAGACTGATAAAGCAGATCTGACCGGGAAGTCTGTTTATCGGTACTTCCTGAGAGAAGAAGTCGGTTTTCATGTTCAGAAAGATGTTGAACTAATTGAAAACAAGGAAGCATGCGCGTACGAGAAGAGTGTTTTTCCGGGAGGGAAGAGGTTCATTGTGTCAAAAAACCTGATTTCTGACGATCAGGATAATCCAATCGGAATAATTACTGTATTTACAGATATCTCGGAACTTAAAAAGGCCAACGAGGATATTGTAAATAATAAAAAGGTTGAGTTATTATCGAGTACTTTGAAACTGATGCATCTGAACGAAATGAATCACAGCCTGATTCATGACCTCCTGAAAATCAATCCGCATACCAGCAAAGAAGGCCGAGAGATAATCCGACAGATGGGCAATAAGTTCCGGATAAACACGACCGAACAAATATGGAACGATTTTGAAGCACGGTTTGAGAATGCTTTTGATTCTTTTTACAAGGTGTTGCTCGACAAGTTTCCAAACTTAACCCCGCACGAACGTAAGCTTTGTGCTTTATTAAGGACAGGACTGTCATCCAAAGATATTGCAGTACTTACTTTCCAGAATCCCCAGAGCATTGATGTGGCAAGGTATCGGCTAAGGAAAAAGCTTAATTTG
>JAEUSS010000617.1 GCA_016788685.1 Prolixibacteraceae bacterium
TAGGGCAACGCTTTTTTGAATTCCAGATCAGCTTTTGCTTTCTCCGTTTCATATTTTTCGGGTTGGTTGCTTGGCACTGAATTCGCTACATCAATTTGCTTCACACCTAAATTGTAATATACGATCCCCAGGTTAAACAAGGCATCAAAATTACTGGATTTCAACTCGATGGCTTTCTGGTAGGATTTTATAGCTTCTTCAGGATTATTCATCCGGTCGAACAAAATTCCCCGAAAAAGATAAAAAGATTCATTGTTGGGCTCTTTTGAAATTGCAAGGTTCAAATATTTCATGGCTTCTTCCAGCCGGTTACCTTTCTCATAAATATTGATAAGCTGCACAAGGATTGCACTATTTCCGGGATATTCTTTTAATCCTTGCTGCATCACTTCCAAAGCACCCACTGTATCTTTTTTACTAAGGTAACTTTCCGACAACCGCTCATAAGTTTGTGCACCATTGTACTTATACTCTGCGGCTATTTTATAATACTTAATAGCCTTATCGTACTTTTGGGCACTGTATGCCGATAAAGCGGCATTGTAAATAATGACCGTATCGACCTGTCCGGGTGATTCTGCTTTAAAAACCGGAATATCTTCAATTGCAAGAATCTGCTCAAAAGAAGCAAGCGCCTCGTCGTAGTCTTGCGCATTAAATGCAGTTTCGGCCTGAAGGACAAAATCGCCAATCAGCAATTTTAGCTTGATTATGAGGCTGTTTGAAAACTTATTTTTGCTATCCAACTCAATTGCTTTCTGGTACGATTTGAATGCTTCGGCCAACGGATCGGCATGGAGTTTTTTTGTACTTTCGTCTTTTGACTGAAAAACGGCCTGATAAATTTCGCCCCGCACCTCCCATGTTCTGGGCCAGTTGATCGAGCTTTCTGTTTTCGGGTTAGTTGCCTCAACGGCTTCTTCCATTGCCGCCAGTGCTTTGTCTAGCTTTCCGGCTTCTTTATAGCCTAACGCACTGGTAACTTTTCCCTTTTGAGCAAAGAGATTTGAGGTAAAAAAGAGGAAAGCGATTAATAATAGAACTCGCATCATAACATTTACTCTAATTTTATTTAACATATCTTGAGCGAAGTTTCTCTTTTGCAACTGGATGATAATCTTTAGGGAGATTAAAATCTATAGGAATCTCATAGGTTGCATCAACAAATTCTCCTTTTTGTTTTCCAGGATTCCATTTGGGCATTGAATTTACAATCCGGAGAGCTTCTTTATCCAAAGACGGATCAACCCCTCTAAGTATTTTGACATTGGTAACGCTTCCTTTTTTATCAACAACAAATTTTACTATAACTTGACCAATAATACCATTCTCAAGAGCTATTATTGGATATTTCATAGTTGCTGTAATAAATGCTTTTAATGCGCCATTTCCTCCCGGGAATTGCGGTACTTCTTCAACATCATTAATGGAAGCATTAAATGTATTGTCATCAATTGCTGTCATTGTTTGGAGTATAAACTCAATAGGCAAATTATAAGCTACATTAACAGCTTTGCCTTGCTGAAAACCAGGCTTCCATTTGGGCATGGTATAAATAACCCTGATGGCTTCATTATCAAGTGTCGGCTCAACTGACCTTACAACCTTTACATCGGAAGGCATTCCATCTGAATTAATTACAAAATGGACAAAGACAGTACCCGCTACCCCTGCTTTTTGAGCCGACACCGGATACCTAATTTGTTGTGCAATGTGTTTTCGTAGAGCCAGTGCCCCACCAGGGAATTCGGGCATTTGCTCAACAATGGTAAAAGTCTTTTCATCGCCGGAATTAGAACTTCCCTCAATATTTGCTCCTTTAATTGTCAATTTCTGCTTCTTTTGAATGCCGTAGGCTACTGCGACAACTTTATCAATACCAATATTCCCAGGTTCTAAGCTAATGTTCATTAACTTCTCGAAATCGGGAGCTAACTTAACAGTTTTAAATCCTACGTATGAAACGACAATAGAACTTGTATCATTGATATTTAGGTTAAAAACACCATCCTTATCAGTAACCGTTCCTATTGCCTTGCCCAATACGACAACAGAAGCTCCTTCCAATGGTTTGTCTTCTGAATCGACCACTTTGCCATTTACTGTTTTTTCATCAACCTGAATTAGTTGATCTTTTCTCGGCAAACTGGGCTCTGTTTTCCTCTTTCTATTATCCTGAATGAATATCTTCTCCGAAGACGAGGGAACTATCTCTGATGTTAGAGACTTAACATCATCTACAAGTTCTGATGGATGCACACTCAACTTATCATTTAATGAATTAATTTCGAACGTTATTTCGCTCCTGTTGCCGAAAGCCATCAGCAGCAGGGCAAGCAATGGGAGAAAGGTCGCCACCTTCCAGCGCCATGCTTTACTGGTTTTTTGTTTGTTCATCATGGTAATTCTTTTTTTAATTTGACAATGATTAAAACTGTTTGCAAGGGCGAACCGCCTTGGCCCGACCCCTTTTTGAATAATGAGTAACTGATATTGTTTGGCATCGATGCCTGAATGAAGGGTTTGCTCGTCGGCCTGAAACTCGTGGATTTCTTTCAGGTCGCCAATCAGCGCGTAAACTGCCGGGTTAAACCAATGGACGGTTTTGACCAGTTCGAGCAACAGCAAATCGGCAAAATGATTTTGCCGAATATGCGCCTGTTCGTGCGCCAGGATGGCCGGACCATGCGCATCGTAATCGGTTTGCGAAATAATCACCGAACGGCCAAATGCAAAACTTGGGACTTCGCGGCCAACAATCAGCAGCCGGTAACCGTTCATTTGCTGCACGGTTGCTTTCCGCGAAAGCAGGAAAATCCGGATCACATTTTGGATAAAAAGCAATAGCGACACCAACACACCCACGAAATAAAAGTACTTGAGCAAAGTTTCCACCGGAATCGTCAACTCGTTGGCTTCCGGAGTGATTTTGCTGACAATCGGCTGAGATTCGGCAATCGTTGTATTCTCAGGAACCGGCAGTTTTTGTATTTGAATCCTGTTTTCTGAAAAATCCGGAATCAGCTCCACATGCACCGGTGTTTGCATCAGTTGCGGCAACTGCACCAACGGAACAATCATCGAAGCCGCCACAATCGTGAGCAGGATTGCCCGGTTGACTGCAAACGAAGTTTCGTTGCGCATGAGCAACCTGAACAACAGATAAAATACACCGATACAAACGGTCGATTCCAGGATATAGGTCAGAAAGGTATTCATACTGGTAGGTTTTTATGGTTCCTTTTTCGCGTTTTCGGCCTGCCTGATCAGTTCCTGAATCTCTTCCAGCGAAATTTTTTCTTCCTGAACAAACATCGAAACCACCGAGGCATACGATTGATTAAAGTATTTGCCCACCATATTTTTCAGTGTGTTCCGGCTAAATTCTTCGCGCGAAATAATGGCGTGATAACGGTGCGTATTCCCAAACTGCTCGTGCCCCACAAAACCCTTTTCTTCCAGTAGCCGCACAATCGTTGAAATGGTGTTGTAGTGCGGTTTGGGCTCACCGAGTTGCTCGATGATTTCCTTTACAAACAGAGAACCCTTTTCCCAAAAGAGCTCCATAATCTCTTCCTCGCGGTTGGTCAAATGTTTCATAGTATTAAAGCTTTGACCAAATATAACTATATTTTTTAGTTACACAACTACACAAACTAGTTTTATTACTGTTTTTTGTAGTTTACTGATTTTAAACACAAAAAAAACAGGGACCGAAGCCCCTGTTTAATATGATATTTCAAATTTGATTTTTGCAAGAATTAGTCGCGACTGGCCAATTTAGAGAGCAGACGAATCATTTCGAGGTATAACCAGATCAGCGTAACCATCAGGCCAAAAGCGCCAAACCATTCCATGTATTTTGGGGCACGTGCATTGGCACCCTGGGTTATCATATCAAAATCCAGGATCAGATTAAGGGCAGCTACCACGACTACAAACAGACTGATTCCAATTGACAGCATGCTGTTTCCGTGCAGAAAACTAACATTAACACCGAACAATCCGGCAATAAAACTACCCAGATAAACCAGGGCAATACCGCCGGTTGCTGCAAAAATAACAGTTCTGAATTTTTCAGTAGCGCGTATCGTTCCTGAACGGTAAAGCAGCAACATGATCACGAAAACGCCAAAAGTGAGCGAAACAGCACGCATCACCAAACCGGGATACATGGCTTCGAACATGGCCGAAATAGCGCCCAAAAACAAACCTTCAAAAACAGCATAAATCGGCGCAGTCATAGCTGCACGACGCGGGCTGAAGGTGGTGATCAGAGCAGTTATCAAACCGCCAATGGCACCAACCATACTCCAAACCATGATTCCCTGAGGCATTACTCCGGGATTTGCGGGATCGATAGCGCCAAAAAACTTGCGCCAGGTAAACGTGGCTGCAAAAATAACGATCAGCAGCATCAGTCCGGTTTTGTTAATCGTTCCGTTCACGGTCATCACTCCGTCGCTGGTATTTGTAGCCGACTGACTGAATATGTTCTTCCCGAATACGGGATTTGATGATTTTGTAATATCCATTGTTTAAAGTTTAAATTTCGGGTTTATGATATAAAAACTGTACCAAAAATAATCAGTCGTTTTGAAAAACCTGAATTGTTAAGCATTCTTAACAAATGATTCCTGCACATACTCACTCTTCAGCTCCGGAAGAACTGCCTCTGCCAGAGCACGAGCATCCTCTGAATCAACACATTTAAGTTCTTCTGAAAACAAAATAGCTTTTTCATTCATTGTTTTACTTTTCATCCCGAGCAAAATAAATGAGCGGTAAAAAACCTGCTTCAGATTCGGGTCTTTTGCCAAAGGTGACAAAACGTCGAAAAATGGTTCAAAAAGCTCATCCATTTCAGTCTTTTCAACGATTGCAAGCCTTCCCATCAGGTGTAAACCGGAGAAACGGACTAAATGTTTCTTTCCGCGGCACCATTCCAGCGATTTTACGAAAGCAAATTTTGTTTTCGACCACAGATAAGTATTCAAAACTTCAGCAATTTCGGCAGTTTCCAGACTTTTTGTCCAGTAGTCCATCTGTTCTTCGGTTACCTCAGCGGGGACATCGAGCATCGCAGCCAGAATCATCGTCTCGCGCCACTGTTTGTTCCAGAGTTTCAGCGCCAGCAAATGATTGGCCCGATGCTGAGCCGCAATTTCGCGCAGCGAAATAACCGAAGCTCCCCAGTTAATTTT
>JAEUSS010000005.1 GCA_016788685.1 Prolixibacteraceae bacterium
TTTCTCCGCCTAACTCTTTAATAATTCCGTAGGAGATCGATAAGCCCAATCCGGTTCCTTTCCCCGGAGCCTTAGTTGTAAAAAAAGGAAGTAATACATTGTCAATGTGTTCTGGCTTAATACCTACTCCGTTATCTTTAATTTCAATGATAATATAGCCGTCAGACAGCTTGGTCGATATATCTATTCTTTTCCTGTAACTGACGCAATTTCTTTTTTTCTTTTCTTCAAGCGCATCTTTAGCATTAATCAACATGTTTAAAACTACCTGCTCAAAACGATAGGCATTTCCGGTTACGGATGGCAAATTTTTACCCGGGCTAAAGGATAATTCGATCTCTTTTTGACTAATTTGCTCATGAATCATCGAAATACTATTCTGAATACCGGTATTTATGTCAAAACCGGCTAACAAAAAATCATCCTGATCTCTCGAAAAGGTTCGTACATGGTCTATAATTTTCTTTATTCTGGAAATATTATCAAAAACTTTGTTGAGCTTCCCTTTCAGATAGGGTTCTGTGCATGTATGATTGTCAAGAGAGTACAAAATATTATCGATCGAGAGTGAGATCGTATTCAAAGGTTGGTTGATTTCATGAGCCATCCCTGTCGCCAATTCACCAATCCCGGCCATTCTTTCGGTGTGCCTCAGTTGCTTTTCTATTCTTTTTCGTTCTGAAATATCTCTCAACACCGACATAAAAGCCTTCAACTCCCCATTGTTTTTTCTAATCAGTGAAGTACTAATCTCTCCAATGAAAGTCGATTGATCGGTCTTTTTCAGGCTGATTTCAATGTTTTGAACCATTCCGTCATTGATTGTTCTTCTATAGATTTTGGGCAGAAGCCTTTTGGACTCTTCCGGAATAAAATCGATAAAATGATAACCTTCTATTCCGTTCCCGCAACCAAACAATTCAAGTGCGATATCAGAGGCTTCAGTGATTTTGCCTTTCAGATCGGTTATAATAATGCCGTCAGGAGAGGTTTTTAACAACGAATGATACAATTCTTCCGATTCTTGCAGGGCAATTTGGGCCTCCTTTCTGTCAGTAATATCTGACATGGAGAGCAGACAGGTTTGTTCCTGATCAATGATTGCGCCCTCAAGATAGACAAAAGTTGCCTTTGCATTGCTTAACCTGATCTCGAGTCCTGAATGTGATTTCTTTTCAAAAATTTTACGGATGAATTGATTCAAATTGTCAGCCGAGTCGGGATCAATCAATTCGTTTAAATTGCAATTGATCAATTTCTCGGAGCTGTTTCCGAACTGGTAAGCAGCTTTATGATTTACTTTCAGGATTTTTCCGTCTCGGTTGATGGTAAAGTACCCGGTAGGGGCAAAATCATATAATTCAATGTATTTTTTCCTGGATTCTTCCGATTCAAGCTGAGCTCGTTTCAGTGCTCTATTCTGTTTGTTCAATAAGTCCTGCTTCTGCTCAAGTTCCTCCTTCGATTTTTGAAGCGAATCATTGCCAGCAATCAAACTTCTTTTTTGACGATCCAACTCCAGAAATATCCTTACTTTACTAAGGAATATAGTCTTATTTACGGGTTTGGTCAGGTAATCAATAGCCCCGTAGTTATATCCCTTAAACATCAGCACTTCATCGGAAAAATATGCGGTGAGGAATATGATTGGAGTCAAATCCTTATCCGGATAGTTTCTTATGCATTTTGCAAGCTCAAATCCATCCATCTCAGGCATTTCAATATCGAGTATTGCAAGTGCAAAATTATTATTTTCGAGCAAATCCAAAGCCGCTTCTCCGGAACTGGCTATATGCAGTTCTGCTTCAACCTCCCTTAATATGGTTTTTAGCAACGATAAATAGAACGTATTATCGTCAACGATCAAAATCTTGGATAACGAGTTACTCATCATTAGTACATTTTATAAGCTGTTGTTAGCATCAGGGCTTTTTATTCAGTTTGCTTTTGAGAATTTAGGTGCTTTTTCAAGGATAGTACATGTTGCTATATTGTTTAATATGAGGGTAATAAATGCCCTGTCTGGTACTTTTTTTTCGCACAGATGTGCGTTTTTTTTGCAAAAAAACGCGGATACAATTCTTTCTACCCGAGAGCCTTTAAAAAAAAAACATTTTTTTGCCTTGCTAAATAACTGATAAACAGTTGATTAAACTATATAAACAA